>MNWS01000212.1:0-11750 GCA_001872685.1 Fidelibacterota bacterium CG1_02_48_14 | reverse complement strand
AATGTTTAGGTGGGTGCACGAGCTTTACCAAATATCGGATCGTCAGAACACTGGAGATGAGGACGATGGACCCCGTTACCAGCCAATCTATTATGTGAGCCATTCTAGCCAGCTCCCGATTCTATAGATTCCGAAGGCCAGCAACCAGGCCAGTAACAAGGAATACACCACCGAAAAGGTCGTCCAACCCCAACTACCGGTTTCGCGCCGAATTGCAGCCATTGTCGCCAAACAGGGTGTGTAAAGCAGCACAAAAACAAGGAATCCGATGCTGATCAGGGGTGTCATACCTCCCTGCTGTAAGCTGGCAATAATTCCGGTATTCTCAGCATCCACATCAGCCCCAACGCCAAAGAGAACACCATAGGTGGAGACAACAATTTCTTTGGCAACAAAACCGGTAATCAGAGCAACACCCTCACGCCAGGTAAAACCCAGTGGCGCTACGATGGGTTCGATGATCTTTCCCAGCTTCCCGATCCATTTCTGACTCATGACATCCGCTTGGCGGGCGTAGCCGACGCTTGCGACGGCATCTTGAAAATTAATCTGCGTCTCATGCAGCAGGGAATCACGCTGACCGACCAATTCCTTGAAATGCTTGCTGGACTCGAACGGTACCAACACGGAATAATATTGCTGTTTTTGCATTTCCACTGACGCATCAAAGGCTTCGTCAATACTGTGTTGCCTGACCGTTAATTGCGTCTTCAATTTCTGAGTTTGGCCATCGTAATCTTGAGATAATGTCACCTCACGGGGAAAGTAGCCAAATGCCCAGACGATGATTGATCCTACTAAAATGACGGTACCCATTTTTCGAATAAAGACCTGACCTCGCTCCCAAGTGTGCCACAGCAATGATGAAAATTTCGGTTTTTGGTAAGGAGGTAATTCCAGGACAAACGGTTTCGACATGCCTCGCAGGACGGTCTTTGAAAATAATTTCCCAGAGAGAATCGCGGCTACACCGCCGGTGACATACATGGCAAAAATGACAGTTCCGGCATGGGTGGGGAAAAACGCTCCGGCCACCAGGATGTATACCGGCAGTCGAGCGCTGCAACTCATAAACGGATTAATCAGGGTCGTGAGAATACGATCCCGGCGGGATTCCAGAATGCGCGTACCCATGATGGCCGGCACATTACATCCAAATCCCATAACCAATGGAATGAATGCCTTCCCATGGAGCCCCAGGGAATGCATGACACGATCCATGATAAAGGCCATCCGGGCCATGTAACCCGAATCTTCCAGCAACGCGATGATGAAAAACAGGATAAATATATTGGGTAAAAATACGGCAATTGCTCCCACACCACTTATCATGCCATCCACAATCAGGGAAGCAACCATGGATTCCGGCAAGATCGTGTGCAGGAGGTTTATCATCCAGGAAACGGCACTATCGATCCAATCCATGGGATAAGCGCCCACATTGAATGTCACCGTAAACATCACCCAAAGGAAAAATGCAAAAATCGGTAATCCCAACAGGCGATGGGTTAAAAATTTATCGATCTTACGACTATAATCCACGGGTTCAGCCAGTGTTGTCTTGACGCATTCCTGCGTTGCCCCACGCACAAAACCATAGCGGGCATGGGAAATCGCTGAGCGACTCGTGTCATTAAAAATTTTTTCAATCTGGTCAATGGCTTCAGCCGTGACGATCTTCAAGGATTCTTTTTCGGTGAAATCCACCAGGTATTCCCAGATGTGATCGTCTTTTTCGAGTAGCTTAACCGCAACCCATCGGGCGTTCGGCAGCGCGATGGCACCCTGTTCCAACACATGACTGATGCGTTCAATCTGGGCTTCAATATCACGATGATAGACAATGTTGATATGGCGAGCTTTTTCCGAGACCTGAGTTTGGACCCGGTGAATTTTTTCCTTCAGGAGATCGATACCCAAGCCAGTACGCCCTACGACCGGAACTACCGGTGCACCCAATAAAACACCCAACGTCTCGGTGTCGATTTGCAGCCCTTTTTCCTGTGCCATGTCCATCATGTTCAAGGCAATGACCATGGGTCGGCCAATTTCAATGAGCTGGGTGGTTAGAAACAGATTGCGATCAAGGTTCGAGGCATCAACCACATTTACGATGATGTCGGGGACATCTTTGATAATGAAATCACGAGCGACCAATTCTTCGACGGAGTAGGTGGAAAGGCTGTAAGTACCAGGCAGATCAATGACTTTGAAGGTCTGCTCATGATAAACATAGCGACCCTCCTTGCGTTCGACGGTCACGCCAGGCCAATTGCCCACATGCTGATGCGTCCCCGTCAATGAATTGAAAATGGTGGTTTTACCGCAGTTGGGGTTACCGGCAACCGCGATCGTCTGCGTTCTACTCATCGGCAGCGACTGTTTCGATGGCTATTTTCTCAGCATCCATCCGACGCAAGGAAAGATGGTAGCCTTTGACAATCAACTCCATTGGGTCTCGGAGAGGTGCCAATTTTTCCATCTCCACAACATCTCCGATTAATAGCCCCATTTCCATCAGGCGAATGCGGAACATTTCACTGCCGCCAATTTCTAAAATCCGTGCTTTTTGACCCGGTTGCAGGTCACTTAGTCGCAAGCCGGCGTTTTCCAGTTGATGTCTGGGAATTGATCTGGTTTTATTTTGAAAACGACCGAACATATGGATTATTTCATCTTTCTACAGAAATGTGAGCAGATTGAAGATCATGCAACCGGGTCCGCACTGTCGCCACACGCGCTGCAAATGCCATAGATATGCATAGTGTGGGACAACATTTGAAAATTGATTTCCTGAGCGATGGCTTCCTGGAGAGCTTCAATTTGAGGATTAAAAAATTCAAATACTTTCCCACAGACCTGGCAGACCATGTGATCGTGGTGCTCATCAGGATTTTGATTTTGTTCATACCGCATCCGGCCATCAGCAAAATCAAGTTTGCGTACGAAATCATATTCAACTAAAACTTCAAGCGTGCGGTAAATCGTTGCCCGACTAACATTTTTCTTTTTTTTCAGTAACCGCTTGTAGATCTCTTCGGCATCTAAATGTTCGCCGGAAGTCATCAGCAACTTCAAAACATCCAATCGCTGAGGAGTCGCCTTTAATGCGTTATCCCGGAAAACTCTTTTAAGTGAACCTTCTGCCTGGGTTTGCATTTTTTCTCCTTTCCATTGACGGTAATCTATTTGAGATCACCCCATCCTGCAAATGATAATGAGTCTCATGTAATTTCAGAACACAGTGAAGAGTGACCCCTCGGATATCACCCCAACCATTTGTTAATTAAAGCTGTTAAGCGCTAATGATATTCAACTTGGCGTAGCGTGCAAGAATCTTTTTCTGCTGATTCCCAGAAAACATAATCGTGAGTTTTGCCTCGGACCCGGACCCGATTACCTGAAGAATTTTCCCCCGACCAAAAAAGGCATGCTCGACAGTCTGGCCGGTAGCATAGTCAGTCGGTTGCTCAGGGTGAATCCGATTGGCAATAAAGGGTGATTGCTTTTTCGTGATCGACTTCCTATCGGCTTCCTGGATGTTTCGATTTGATGAACTTTTACTGGATATTGTGATACTCGCCTCCTGTGGCATTTGGATTAAATCTCGTGGTATCTCCAGAATAAATCTGGATGGTCTGGCGAGTATGGTCTCACCATACCGTTGGCGGGCTGAGCAGTACGTGATAAAGGCTCGCTTCTCAGCTCGGGTTAATCCGACATAAAACAGTCGGCGTTCCTCCTCGAGATCACTTTCCGATTCTGTCTGCCGAATCAATGGGAAAAGTCCATCTTCGAGTCCAGCCAAAAATACCACCGGGAACTCAAGTCCCTTGGCGCTATGACAGGTCATTAAGGTCACCTGTCGACGCGCCTTATCCAAGTTATCAATGTCAGTTATTAAGGCGACTTCTTCTAAAAATGCAGCCAGCGTCGGTTCTTCGTGCCGCCCCTGGAATTCCCGAATGCCATTGATCAATTCGTAGATGTTTTCAATGCGGGATTCAGCGTCGTCAGACTCTTCAGCTTGATATTGTTGTATCAATTTTGTTTCGTTGATGTAGGCCTGTGCCCAATCCCCCAAATCAGATTCGGGTAAAAGGGCGGAATGTTTTTCGACAAGCGCTACGAATTCCTTAACGCGGTTCGCAGGACCGGAACCAACCGCGGTAGCATCTACCTGACGAAGTGCATCAAAAAACCTCAGGTCATGCTCAAGTGCATAACTGGCCAAATGGGCTTCGCTGGTCTTGCCGACTCCTCTCGGCGGTGTGTTCAATACCCGAGCCACACTCACATCATCTGACGGATTTTGAACGATCCTTAAATAGGCTAGCGCGTCGCGAATTTCCTTTCGATCATAGAATTTTGTCCCGCCAACGAGTTGATATGGAATTCCGGAGTCCCGCAGTCGCTCCTCAATCGCACGAGATTGTGCATTGGTTCGGTATAAAATCGCCATCTTACTGAAATCAAGCTCCGGCTCGCTGGAAAGATCTAATATTTTCTCGGCGATCATGCGCGCCTCATGCTGATCATCACTGGCGTGCATCACTAATATTGGCAAGCCTTGTTCAGCTTCGGTCCAAAGTTGTTTTTCAGCACGATCACGATTATTTCCCACTACGGCCGCAGCGGCTGAAACTATGGTTTTTGTGCTGCGGTAGTTGCGCTCAAGTTTAAAAATCTGAGCCGTGGGAAAGGCTGCCTTGAAATCGAGAATATTGCGAATATCAGCGCCCCGCCAACCATAGATAGACTGATCATCATCCCCCACCACGCAAAGATTGCCATGAAGTGCGGATAGTTGTTTCACCAATTGAAACTGAGCCCGATTTGTATCCTGATATTCGTCAACCAGAATGTACCGAAACCGATCCTGGTATAATTTCAGGATACCCGGATTGTTTTTAAAAAGCTCCAATGGCTTGAGCAGCAGGTCATCAAAATCCAATGCGTTATTATGTTTTAACCGTCTTTCATACAACTTGTAGATCTCAACCAGGTCAATCCCGCCGCGAAAAAAGAATGGCTGGCCTTCAAGTTCGTCAGGTCCGATCATTTGATTTTTGTAATTCTTGATTGAATAAAATACACTCTTGGGCGGTACTTGCTCCGTGGGCAGATTTCTATCTTTGAATATCTGTTTTACGACGCGCAAACCATCATCATCATCATATATCGTAAAATAGCGATCATAACCCAGGGATTCTGCTTCCCTTCGGAGGATCCGAGCGGAGATAGAGTGGAACGTGCCGACATTCACCCGACCATGTTGTTCACCGATAATGTCCAGGATTCGCGTTTGCATCTCACCGGCAGCTTTATTGGTGAAGGTTACGGCCAGAATGTTATGTGGGGCGACATGCTCATGTTGAATTAAATAGGCAATTCGATGCGTCAGAACGCGGGTTTTTCCACTACCTGCCCCTGCAAAAATTAAAACGGCTCCATTTACCGCTGTGACAGCACTTTGTTGTTCAGCGTTCAGCCCTGCAAGAATATCAAACACAAAATTACCGATTTCTTCGTTGATAACGATTGACGTTGTTAAAATGGTCGTGAAGTGTCACTGAAAATGCATGCTCACCAGAGCCGTCACCTTTGCCCACAAAATACAAATGAGGATTATCGGCCGGGTATAAGGCCGCCTCGATGCTGGCAGCGCCGGGATTGGCGATGGGAGTCGGGGGTAATCCCCGATATTTATAGGTGTTGTACGGGCTTTTCAAGTCTTTATGCTCGAGCTTGATATTGCCGTCCCACTCGCCGCTTTGGACCAGTGCATAAATCAGTGTCGGGTCGCAATTGAGTAACATATTTTGTCTGAGTCGGTTGTGATACACACCGGAAATCAGTTGTCGTTCGTTGGGGTTTGCCGTTTCCTTCTCAATGAGTGATGCCAGGGTGATGACATCCGGAATTCTGAGTTTAATCTCTTTGGCTCTTTCAATCCATTCAGGTTTCAGATGATTTGTGAAATTGACGATCAACCGTTCCAGCGTAGCTCGAGCCGGAGCACCCTTTACAAATCTGTAAGTATCAGGAAAAAGCGTCCCTTCCAGTGAAATGAAACCGTAGTTGGCCTTGGCCAGTAAACTCGAATCCACAAGTAAAGATGACAATTCAAGCGAGTCGAGATCTAATTTGTTTGCCAGAATACTGATGACTTCATCAGACCGTAATCCTTCCGGAATGGTAACTTCAACCTCCTGAAGATGGATAGTCGATAGCTCGTACAACAATGTTTTATTGGAAAGATGTGGTGACAGCTCATAAGTACCCGGATATAGTCGGCGCGTTTTTCCGGTGAGCCAGGCAGCCATTTTAAAACTTGTCCGATTGTATATAATGCCTGTAGCGTATAATGAATCGGTGATCTGCCCCAATGTCGCACCCTGTGGTATGGTGACCCGAACGGACACATTTCCCCGATCAAATGTGTTATTTAGAATGAGGTAATTACCAGCCCAGGTCACTAAAACGAGCACCGCCAACGCACAGGCTGTAATAAGGAGCTTATTTCTGAATGTCATTTTGGTCCTGCATTGGCGTTTGAATATAGACGGCTTGGTTACGTGTGTCAACGCTCCAAAAATTCCTTTTTAGTAAATTTGAATTTAATTGCATAGGCTATATGACCCGTTTATATTCGGCCCGCTATGAGCAAAAAAAGCACTTTAGAAGCATCAAATTGGTTAAGCACACTGCCATTCAGTGCGATTAACTATGTGCTTTTTCTAATCGGGTTATTTGTTATCGCTTTAGGGTATATCCTCATGGGGACTGGCAGCTTGAACAGCACGCAATCCTTGTCGGTTTCCCCGATTGTTTTACTGATTGGTTACCTCGTGATCATTCCAGTTGCAATCATGTATCGCAGCAAAGATTAATAATCTGATTTTTTGAAAGTTGGGATCGTAGTTCAGTTTGGTTAGAACGCCAGCCTGTCACGTTGGAGGTCGCGGGTTCGAGCCCCGTCGATCCCGCTCTGTTGGAAAAAAGCCCTGAGTTCGTTCAGGGCTTTTTTTATTATCACGACCATGACTTCTTCTTTTACCACCATTTTGAAGCATCTCCTTACCAGGACGATTTTTCTAAAATTAAAGTTGAACCCTTATAACTTTCCGTTTATGCTTTCGCTTCTGAACGAAACAGGAGGTTCCTACTGAACGCTTTACTCGTATACCCCGAGATGCCCAGTTCATTCTGGTCGATGAATCATACCCTCCAGATTCTTGGAAAATCAGCCTGGTACCCGCCATTGGGGCTACTCACAATTGCCGCGATGTTACCGGAATCATGGCACCTGCACTTGGTTGATCTCAATGTTACCATACTTAAGGATGATGACCTTGACTGGGCTGATCAGGTATTTTTATCAGCCATGAATGTCCAGGAAATTTCAGCTCGTGACATCATACACCGCGCGACGGCAAGAAATAAGACCATTGTCGCTGGAGGTTCTCTATTTACGCTGCAGCACGAGCGTTTCCCCGGGATTCACCATTTCATTCTGAATGAGGCTGAAATTACGCTACCACAATATCTGGCTGATCTGGAATTAGGCATTCCCAAAACGATTTACCAGAGTGATGCCTTCGCATCGGTTCGGGAGACTCCGATACCGGCCTGGAACCTCATCGATTTGAAAAAATACCAATATGGCATCATTCAGTATTCACGCGGATGTCCCTATCATTGTGAATTTTGCGATGTGCCAACACTTTACGGAAACCTGCCCCGCACCAAAACTCCCGAGCAGGTCATTGCTGAATTGGAAGTCTTCCGGGAGCAATCAGTCGTACCAAGTATTCTCTGTGCCGATGACAATTTGATAGGAAATCGCAAGGTTTTAAAACAAGAGCTACTCCCGGCACTAATCGCGTGGCGCAAACAACATGTCCCCATTTTTTCATTCTCGACTCAGGTGAGCATTAACCTGGTTGACGATGAAGAAATGATGGATCTCATGCTGGAAGCAGGATTTCGACATTTATTTATCGGAATCGAGACTGATGATGAAGACACCTTGACACTCACCCGAAAATCACAAAATCTGCGGCGAAATATCTTGAACAGCATCTCGATTCTGCATCGCAAGGGCTTTATCGTCGTTGGTGGTTTCATTGTTGGATTTGATACAGACACTGTTGATACCTTTCAAAATCAGATTGACCTGATTCAGAGCAGCGGCATCATGCTGGCAACGGTGAACATGCTGAAAGCGCCTCCCGGCACCCCACTTTTTGAGCGTATGAAGAATGAAGACCGACTGATTGCTGATTTCTCCTTCCAGGAAGCGGAAACCAACATCAGGTTAAACATGCCGGCTGCCACTTTTTATCGTGAATTTCATCGAACGATACAACTCATCTATGGAGCAGCGTTTAGTTTTGAACGAGCAAAAAAATGGCTCTCAGAATTCAATCACCTGCCGACTGTCGAAACCGATATTCCGGGATTAAACGCCACTGAATATCTGCCAGTACTTTTTCGAACCATTTTTTATATCGGGATCAGGTATAAGGACCGGAAATACTTTTGGCGGTTGCTGTGGTGGACACTTCGCCATCGTCCCAGACTCATGGATTGGGCACTGATTGAATCCATATTTATCTATCAATTACATCATTTACTGCAGGAATATTCGAGCACCCTGGTTCATAAAATTGGAGAATTGGACAGTACGACCGACCTGGTTCCAATCGCTCAATGATTCCATTCAACTTGTTAGGCAGTTAAGGAATGCTAAACAATCTTGCTTTTTTTACCTGAGCTGAAGGCTGATTATTTCAGATAACCTAATTGTCTGATTTTCAAAAGAATCTCCTGAACCAATTCTTCCGATTTCATACCCACCGTCTCAACCACCATCGTTGGGTCCCTGGGAATTTCGTAGGGATCATCGATTCCGGTAAATTCCTTAATCAATCCCTGACGAGCTTTGGCGTAGAGCCCTTTAACATCACGCTTCTCGCATTCTGAAATCGGTGTGTTCACAAAAATTTCGATATACCCGCCATACCGCGAAATCAGGTCACGATTGAATTGCCGGTCATCTTCATAAGGAGCAATCGGCGCACAAATAGCGATGCCGCCATTCTTGGTTATTTCACTAGCCACATACCCGATGCGCCGAACATTAACGGACCGCTGTTCCTTCGAAAATCCTAACTCGCTGGACAAATGGGTACGAACGACATCCCCATCCAACAGTGTAACCGGACGGCCGCCATCTTCCATAAGTTTCACAAACAAACCGTTGGCCAGGGTTGATTTGCCTGATCCGGATAACCCCGTAAAGAAGACCGTAAATCCGCGCTGGATGACCGGTGGAACAGTTTTTCGGAGCTCCGTGATGATCTCCGGAAATGAAAACCACTCCGGAATTTCCAGTCCTTTATCCAGGCGATGCCTTAATTCACTGGGGGAAATTTCGAGCGTTTGTTCGCCGGGCCGTACCCCATCAACCGATTGATACTCAGCCCGATTGGTATTGTAAACAAGCTTTGGCGTTTTAATCAAAGTCACACCAAGCTCGTCTGCAAATTGGTCTACCAACTCCTGGGCTGCATAAGGCTTATAATAATTGTTACCCCTGGATGATGGTTGGGGGCTCGCGTGATCAGGTCCCATAATGAACTGGTTGCACCCAAAATTTTTCTGGATAATGACATGCCTTAACGCCTCCCGTGGACCTGCCATACGCATTGCCAGAGGGAGCAGGTTGAGCATCGCTGTTCCCGGGACGTATTTTGATAACAATTTTTGATAACACCGGACACGCGTAAATGGATCCAGTTCACCCGGCAGGGTCTGCCCAACCACCGGATGAATGAGTAATTTGGTATTGTGGTCGGCGGCAGCACGCACAGTCAATTCAAAGTTGGCGCGATGCATGAGGTTACGGGTCTGAAAAGCGGCGACATTCAACCAGCCTAACTTTTGGAAGAGGCTTCGTAGTTGGCCGGGAGTATGTCGAAACGCCGAAAAATCATAATGTCGTGGCAATTCCAAACCTTCGACTGGACCCCCAAGAACGATTTCATTCCGTCTCCGCATAACTGCCGCAACGCCGGGGTGAGATTGATTTTGAGTTCCGAAAATTGCCTGTGCTTCCGTGGCGTTATCCGGTTGCCACCTGTCTGAAACCGTCAGAACCGCCAACGCCCGACCTTCCTTGTTTCGCAGGACAATCCTATCACCCAAATGAACTGCAGTGGCGAAAGACTGATCAACGCTCAATGTAATCGGAATGGGCCAGAGCGTACCGTCCGCAAGACGCATGGAACTCAGAACAGACTCATAATCCGACTGGGAGTGGTAACCGGTAAGTGGTGAGAATCCGCCGTTTAAGAGCAGTTCTAAATCGCAAATCTGCGCATCACTGAGTGTCCAGGATGCGAGATGTAACGCTTCGGATAGCAATTCGGATGCGTGCTCACCTGAGACACACAAATTTTTCAATTCGCCACCATGAGGTTCAATCAAATTATGAATGTCCTGCCCCTCTCATCTTCAGTAAACATAGAATAATGGATGTTCAGAATATCAGAATCACTGTATCATAATTTCACGCGCCAATTTCTTAAAGGCAACCGCCGCTGAATCGTTGGGAAACATTTCAAAAATTGTCTTGGAAGCCCCCGTCGCTTTTTCCAGGGCGATACGCCGGGGAATCACCGCCTGGGTAACTGCCGTAAAAAATGTGCTCCGTAATTCTTCCAGAATATCTCTCGAAACCGTGGTCACTTTGTCGTGAAAGTTGGGAATGATTTTGAATATTCGTCCAACACGGGTCAAATTGAACACCTTGGCGTCCAGTTCGATCATACTTCTTAACGCCCAATAATTCATTGAGACCGGGACGAGTAAATATTTCGTAAATTGAATCGCATTCAGCGTGAGCAGATTAAAAGTGGGCAATGCATCGATGATAATAATGTCAAACCGCAAGCGCTGTAAAAGATTTTCCACGATATAGGTATAATCATCCATCCCGCTAAATTGGTGCGAGAGATAGGTCGTTTTATCAAACGCGTAAAGTCCGTTGAAAGCAGGCAAAAGATGGAGATTTTTCCTGACTTCAATGATGTTACCCTCCAGTTTATCCGGGGAAAACACATCTTCGAGGCGTTTATGCTTAATTGGATTTTCTTCCAGGAAGTAATTGGTCAGGTTTCCTTTCGGATCAAAATCGATAACGAGAACTTTCATTTTTCGCAAAGAAAGTGCGGCAGCGAGATTCGCAGAAATGGTTGTCTTTCCGACGCCCCCCTTCTCATTGAAAACCGTGTATTTTAGCATAGGTCCTGTTGGTTGCAGGTTGCTGATCCGTGTGATTGAGCAATCACCGGCGAGTATACAGATGCAAACCTTTAGATAAAAGTTGAAAGCCTGATGCGAATCGGCCAAGTTTGTAAAAAAAAAGATGCCTCCCTTTTCCTGGGAGGCATTCATTATCTCTGATATAAACGGTATTTTTAGTAAAAGAAATGGACTGCTTGATTGGTCCAATGTGAAAGCGGATCACCGAACATCCAGCCGACTAAAAGTGGCACAACCAACACAAACATTAATATGCTGAAATGTAGCGGAATGACAGTCTTGGTTTCAGCGAACTCCATTTTTTCAAAGTACATCGCCTTCATTACGCGCATATAATAGAACAAACTCACCACACCATTGATAAGACCAAACACGGCCAGCCAGATGAAGCCATCACCAAACTGGACCAGCGTTCTGAA
>MNWS01000178.1:8264-12042 GCA_001872685.1 Fidelibacterota bacterium CG1_02_48_14 | reverse complement strand
ACACAATAATCTGTTACCTATGTCCTGACACTATTGTGTTACCTATGTCCTGAAACCGTACCTCTGCTTCTTTCTTCTTTCTTCTTTCTTCTTTCTTCTGCTCCTTTCACTTCCCAAACCGGCCGGAGAATTGCATACTTACGCCCCATGAGCAAATTGCCCCAATTCAACCAGCGTAGTATCATTTTCATCGGTGTATTCGGAACCTTGTGGGGTTTATCCGAAGCCACACTGGGGAATGTGTTGCACATGCTCAATATCCCCTTTTCCGGCTCGATTTTGTCAGCCATCGGTCTCATCATTATCCTGGTTGCCCGAACCTATAACCCGGTTCCTGGCAGCACCGCGATGATGGCTTTGATAGCGGCGTTCATCAAAATATTGAGCTTCGCCACAGTCAAGCTTGGCCCATTCGCCGGAATTCTTATGGAAGGCATTATCGTAGAGATTGTCTTAATGCTACTCCCCCTCGGACGGTCGGCATTTTACCTGGCAGGGATGATTGTCGGGATCTATCCGATCCTACAGAATTTGGTTACGAAGACGATCTTATTCGGTCTGAATTTCGTGCCGGTCGTGCTGGATATGGTGCGGGGAATTTCCGAGCGATTTGGGTATGCGTTGGGCTGGTGGTTGGTGACGCTGTATGTCGTCATCCACATCGTCGTGGGTCTGGTAGCAGCAGAACTTGCCTGGCGACTTCAAAGACGCGTACAAATGCTTTTATTAGAACACGATCAATAAATCATTCAATATGGCGAACCTCTTTTTTCGGATTCGTAATAGCAAACGCACCCGCATTTCAATCGCGCTGCTGCTGGCGATCATCAGCCTGAACGCCTATCCGAAGCTGATCCTTGTTTTGAGCCTTGGACTGGTATACCTGACCTACCCGGCAACACTGGGACCCCTTAAACGCTGGAAATTCTGGGTGACAATTGTGTTCCTGGTCCTTCTGATTCCGGTTTTCAGCCAACCGACAGATGGCCATTTCTGGATAATTCCCTACAACCAAGCGCTACTGCAACAGACGAGCTTGATGGCACTCCGAGGAATTCTGGTGTTCTTGTTATTCCAGGTGCTGACCTACGAATTGCAGCAGGAGCAGCTTTCTTCATTCTTTCGAAAAATTGGTATCCCGCAGTTTGATGGTATTTACGGTGTATCCCGTGAGACCATTCCTCAGGCCAGACAGATTTTGAGTCAACGCTACCAAGTTTTCAAGTCCCGGAAGGCTCGGGCAGGGTTGATTGAATCGGTCTATGATCTGTTGACTCATATCCTGGCTGATTTTGTAAGGTTATCCGAGACCCTCGCCAGTAAACCAGCCCGGATGACCGGCTTCTCCGATCCGGCGCTTTTAATCAGGCAGGTTGATCTCCAGGAATCACTCATCATTCTTACCGGGCCGTCCGGTGCGGGTAAAACCAGTTGGCTGACACGCCTCATCACGGAATTGATGCATCAGGAGATCAGGGTTGACGGGCTGCTATCAGTGCGCGAAAAATTAAATGATCAGGATTGGCGCCAAATCAGTCATCGCATTGCCACAGGCGAGCGACATCCTTTAAACTCAACGGAAATCATCAAGGATGGAATTGAACTGGGTCAATTTTATTTCTACCCCGATGCATTTGAATGGGCTGGCGAGGCGATCCGGGCGGTTGGTGCCATACAATGGTTAATCATTGATGAAATCGGACCACTGGAGATTGCGGGAAATGGATACACCCCAGCGCTTAGGTCATATTTTTCGAGCACTTCCCAACCCAGTCAGGTAGTCTTCACCCTTCGACCGCAATTGATGGAACACCTTGACCAATACCTGAATCAGTATTTTGAGCCTCTGGCGGCTCGTCCAAAGGTTATCATTCGGCTGAAATAATTCGTTTATTGATTCTCTACGTACCGCTCAAAATCTTCAGGATGATTCAAATTCGGAATCGTCTCATCCACTTTCAGTGCCAGGATCGCAACAGGGATTTCCGCGAAAATGCCGTAAATATGCCGTTGGTTTTCCTGCAAAGCTTTTGCAATTGTACCGATGATTTCCGGTCGATATATGGCGAATAAGGGTTCGTACTCACCTGTTGAGGTAATTGGCACAATCGCCTGACAGTCAGGATATTGCCGTTCCAGAGCGAGTATATTATTCAGTATCGTCCAAGGAATTTCGGGGATGTCCGTGGCGACAACGAAGATCGGTTCTTGCAAACGTTTCAAGACAGACAGAATCGCCATTAGTGGTCCGACATGCGGTGTTTCATCCGGGATTACCAGGCAATTCATAAACGCATACTTCTGTGGGTCATTCGCACTGATAACGATCTTCTCAAACCGGGTTGAGAGCTGATGAAAAATGGATTGAATCAGCGGAACACCATGGATTGAAATGAGACTCTTATCCTGCCTCATCCGACTACTTTCACCACCAGCCAGAATGACTGCCGTGACCCCATTATCAGAAACATTGATTGTTGGTTGCATTTGACCGTTAAGATAGGATTTCGGTGAATGATTCAAGACAAAATCCACCATTAAAATGTTTTTTGGTTTGCGGGGAATTCTATCTTTGAACAACTGGATTTCAAAAATGGGAATGTGAGAGGACGGCTTATGACGCCTGTAATGATTGGTTTCGCTACTTATCTCCTCGTGGTGCTTTTCGTAGGTTTTTACACCGTGCGAGTCACGAAAAATATGGATGATTTCGCTCTGGGCGGACAAAAACTCGGCCCCTGGGTAATCGCATTTTCCGAACGCGCATCCGGAGAATCCGCCTGGATCATATTGGGGTTGCCTGGAGCTGGTTTGGTTGCCGGTTTACTGGAGCTATGGACGGCTGTCGGTTGTATCCTGGGAATTATTTTTTCTTGGTATGTGGTGGCGCTACGACTGCGTCAGGCTACGGCGAAATATCATGTTCTAACTTTACCCGAATATTTTGCTGTCCGATTCGGTGATCAGAACGGCCTCATGCGGATACTCGCCTCACTCATCATCACATTTTTCTTCACTTTTTATGTCGCCGCCCAATTCTCAGGTGCTGGTAAAGTCCTGAATGTGACCTTCGGAATGACCCAGATGGAGGGCATGCTGTTGGGGGTGGTGATCATCATTTTCTACACCATGATGGGTGGTTTCTTAGCAGTAGCATGGACCGACTTTTTCCAGGGTTTGATTATGATCGGTACGCTGGTGATTTTGCCAATTGTTGGATTTATCGAATTGCGCCAATTCACGGGCAATGGAATGGCACTCGATCTCGCAACGCTTTACGGTGGAAAAGTTGGCTGGGGTGCATTTGCAGGTGTTGTCGGAGGATTGAGTTGGGGACTTGGGTACATGGGGCAACCTCACCTGGTTTCCAGGTACATGGCAATTGATAAACCTGAGCATATTAAAATCAGCCGTCGTATCGCGATTTCCTGGGCAATCCCTGCATTTTTCGGATCGCTTTTCATCGGAATCATCGGTAATCAAATGCTTTTTTCAGGTCAGATGACACTTCAAGGTCAGGCGATTTCTACGTTGGTGCACTTGAAAGAACTGATCGCGACCGGAATTGTGGATGCTGAAAAAATCATGCCCGAAATGGCGACACATCTCATGAATCCATGGTTTGCCGGAATCATGATTTCGGGTGCAATCGCGGCGATGATGAGCACCGCCGACAGTCAACTCCTGGTGACGACGACGGTTCTCACTCAGGATGTGACCAAACACTTTATCAAGCATAGTGCGACCGGCGAGCAACTCTTGAAGTACGGTCGTTACC
>MNWS01000178.1:0-8243 GCA_001872685.1 Fidelibacterota bacterium CG1_02_48_14 | reverse complement strand
TCGCATTTTATCTGGCATGGCAATCGGCAGAATTGGTATTCGAATTGGTTTCTTACGCCTGGGGTGGCTTAGGAGCTGCCTTCGGACCAGCGCTTGTCTTAAGCCTGTGGTGGAAAAAAATCTCCCGGGCGGGCATTATCGCCGGCATGATTTCGGGAACACTGTTCACGGTCATTGACCTTTTTGGTGAATGGATCACCGCAAGGCTAAGCGCCTTTGTCATCGCCTTCCTCGCCGTCATTATCGTTTCCATTTTGGTGCCGCATGACAGGCACACCGAAAGCGTTTCCTCCTGACATTTCGCCAGATTGGGGAGTCATTTTCTGAGGCTTAACACGGAATTATTGTACTTCTAATACTTTCTCCCGGCACTTGTCGGATTTATATTCTCGACGCTTAACTATCAAAGCAACCGATTAATAATTGAGGGTTTGAGAATGCTTGCACGCGTTTACAGCAGTTCCGTTTTAGGTATTGATCCCTATATCGTTGAGGTCGAAGTGAATATCGAATACCAGGCTTTCAGGTATACCACGGTAGGCTTGCCGGAAGCGGCTGTACGGGAGTCCAAAGAGCGGGTCATTTCTGCGATTAAAAACTCCGGCTTCCGATTTCCCCCCAAGAACTACACTGTCAACCTGGCTCCCGCCGATGTCAAAAAGGAGGGCTCAGCATTTGATCTGGCCATCGCAGTAGGCATTTTGGCCGCACTGGGTTATGTGGATTATCAGAAATTACAAAAATTCGTCATGCTGGGTGAATTAGCGCTCGACGGGACCCTGCGTGATGTCAAAGGTGCATTGCCGATTTCCGTGGGTGTGCGGGAATCCGAGTATGGCGGATTGATTCTACCGGCGCAAAATGCCCGTGAAGCAGCCATTACCAATGATGTGGAGGTCATTCCGGTTCACAATCTCCTTGAAGCGGTCCAGTTTCTGAATAATCAACTCGATATTCCCCCAATGGTGGTGGATGTGGAGGCACTTTTTGCTGAGAAACAGAATTACGCTCTGGACTTTTTGGATGTAAAGGGTCAGAGTCATGTTAAACGCGCCCTTGAAGTAGCCGCCGCCGGTGGGCATAATGTCATCATGATTGGACCTCCCGGTTCCGGAAAAACCATGCTCGCCAAGCGCTTTGCCTCGATTTTGCCGCAGTTGACATTGGATGAGGCATTGGAAACAACCAAAATTCACTCCGTGGCGGGCGTTGCCAATACCAGTAATGGTATTGTGGCGACCCGACCCTATCGGGCACCGCATCACACCATATCAGATGCTGCATTGGTTGGTGGTGGTAGAATTCCCAGACCCGGCGAGGTGAGTCTGGCTCATCATGGCGTCCTTTTCCTGGACGAATTACCGGAGTTCCAGAAAAATGTCCTGGAGGTCTTGCGCCAACCACTGGAAAATAGTGAAGTGACCATTTCCCGGGCCACCCTCTCACTCACCTATCCGGCAAATTTTATTTTAATCGCAGCCATGAATCCTTGCCCGTGCGGATATTTAACGGACCCGAAGCATGAATGTACCTGTTCCTCACCCTACATTCAGAAATACATGGCGCGAATTTCCGGACCACTGTTGGACCGTATTGACATTCACATTGAGGTGCCGGCAATTTCTTTCGATGAATTATCCAGCAAAGAACAGGGTGAATCCTCCGAAATGATTCGGGAACGGGTTCAACGGGCACGAGACAGGCAGCACGCTCGTTTTGAACATCGAAAAAATCTTTTTGCCAATGCAGATATGGCTCCCAAAGACATTCGAACAATTTGCCGGTTGGACAGTGCTTCGGCAGCATTGTTGAAAACCGCCACGGAGCAATTAGGCTTAAGCGCCAGGGCATATGACCGAATACTGAAGGTCTCACGAACCATTGCTGATCTGAGTGAAGATGAAAATATCAAAGTGGAACATCTTTCAGAAGCTGTTCAATACCGGAGTCTGGATCGTCAATTATGGATGGCTTGAAAATTCACTTGGATCGCTCCGTTCCCTCATTTACTTAGCGACATGTTTACAATCAGTTTGACCACCCGCAGTTACGAATTGGACTCCTTCGGTCATGTGAATAATGCAGTTTACCTGAATTATTTGGAACACTGCCGAATGCAATGGCTCTATGCACACGGTATCACGACCAAGGATTTCCAGCGCTTACAGCTTTTCCCGGTCGTTGTTAATATTGATATTAACTACCATAAAGAAATTTCTGATGGTATGCGGATAACCGTGAGCGTGGAAGAATCAAGTCGCTCGGAACGCAAACTTGTATTTTATCAGACGATTCAGGACGAGGCCGGTCAAACCTGTGCTGATGCCAGAGTAACGGTGGTCTGGATTAACCAGCATCGAAAGGTCGTTCCCCTGCCGATTACCGAATTTCCAACTATTTTCAAGGATTCAGATGCAGCTCAAAATTAAACCATTCAACGATGCAGTCAGGTCTCTTTACGAAAATCATGGTCATCATCACGTCGGGGACGCGGGTCTTGATCTGTTTATTACCGAGCCGGTTACCGTGAGAGCTGGCGAAACGGTTGCGCTACATTTGGGAATCGCCTGCGAACCTGTTAATGGGCGCGCCTATTTCCTGATGCCGCGTTCGAGTGTTTCAAAAACGCCATTACGTCAGGCGAATTCAGTGGGCTTGATTGATGGTGGTTATCGGGGTGAAATCATCGCTGTGGTGGACAACATTAAAAACCAGGATTATACGGTTGATGCTGGTGACCGTCTGTTCCAAATCGTGGCCATTGATGGCTCACCCATTGATTTTGAGTTGGTTGAAACACTGTCTGAAACGAGCCGTGGGAGTGGCGGTTTCGGTTCAACCGGGCGATAATTACATCTTTCGTCTTTCTGCGAACGGCTATCATTTCATTTGCAATATTTGTACTTTATCCTTCTATAATATCAATATCTTAAGTCTTTATGAACTTTATGACAATCTCCTTGCGGGAAGACTGTAACCCGAATATGTTTTAGCACTCTGATAAGAGGAGTGCTAATTGAAATGTTTTGCCCGGATTAATAAGCTTATGAAAGCAAAATGCAGATTGATTATCGCCTTTAGCGATCGAAAATTGTTAATAACAAAACCCCACATTCAAACAAATTTAAATGAAGGAGAAACTCATTAATGGCTAAGTACATTGAATTTGATCAGGAAGCACGCGCGCGATTGAAAGTCGGCGTGGATACATTGGCGAATGCCGTAAAAGTGACACTCGGCCCCAAAGGTCGCAATGTCGTTATTGATAAGAAATTTGGCGCACCGACCATCACCAAAGATGGTGTCACGGTTGCCAAGGAAATTGAACTGGAAGATCCAAGAGAAAATATGGGCGCACAGATGGTCCGTGAAGTCGCATCCAAAACATCGGATGTTGCTGGTGACGGTACCACAACGGCAACCGTTCTGGCTCAGGCCATCATCACCCACGGATTGAAAAATGTAACTGCCGGCGCCAATCCCATGGAACTCAAACGTGGTATTGATGCTGCCGTTGCTAAAGTTGTTGAAAGTCTGCGCAAAATCAGTCGTGATGTGAGCAGCAGCGCTGAGATTGCACAGGTTGGTACCATTTCCGCCAACAATGACAGCACCATTGGTGATCTCATTGCAGAAGCCATGGAAAAAGTTGGTAAAGATGGTGTTATTACGGTTGAAGAATCCAAAACCATGGAAACGAACCTTGAAACCGTTGAGGGTATGCAATTCGACCGTGGTTATCTCTCACCCTATTTCGTAACCAATGCCGAGTCCATGGAAGCCGTGCTGGAAGATGCATTAATCCTGATCCACGACAAAAAAATCAGCGCCATGAAAGACCTGTTGCCGATTCTGGAGAAATCCTCACAGATGGGTCGTCCACTTTTGATTATCGCTGAAGATATTGAAGGTGAAGCATTGGCGACATTGATCGTCAACAAATTGCGTGGGACATTGAAAGTAGCCGCTGTGAAAGCACCTGGTTTTGGTGATCGTCGCAAAGCCATGTTGGAAGACATTGCAGTGTTGACAGGTGCCACCGTGGTTTCTGAGGAACAGGGCTACAAGCTGGAAAATGCCACAACGGCATACTTGGGTAAAGCCAAGCGCATCGTCATTGATAAAGATAACACAACCGTTGTTGATGGTAGTGGCGATCAGGAAGCCATCAAAGCTCGCATCAATGAGATCAAGGTCCAGATTGATAACACGACCTCTGATTACGACCGTGAAAAATTGCAAGAGCGCTTAGCCAAACTGGCAGGTGGCGTTGCGGTTTTACATGTTGGCGCTGCGACAGAAGTTGAAATGAAAGAAAAGAAAGCCCGTGTGGAAGATGCCTTGCATGCCACTCGTGCTGCTGTCGAAGAGGGAATCATTCCTGGTGGTGGTGTCGCACTGTTGCGCGCCGCACAGGAGCTGAAACTTGAGCTGACTGGTGATCAAAAGTTAGGTGTTGAAATTGTCCGGCGCGCGCTGGAAGAGCCCATTCGTCAGATTGCGAAAAACTCTGGCTGGGAAGATTCCATCGTGGTTCAAAAAGTCAAAGAAGGCAAGGACGATTTCGGATTCGATGCCCGGAAGGAAGAGTTCGTGCATATGATCAAAGCTGGAATCATCGATCCAACCAAGGTTGCGCGTACAGCCATTGAAAATGCCGCATCGGTTGCATCATTGTTGCTGACGACTGAATGTGCAATTTCCGATAAGCCGGAAGAAAAATCTGCCCCTGCAATGCCTCCTGGTGGCGGTATGGGCGGAATGTATTAGACCAATCGGTTTAATCACCAAAGACTACCTAAAAAAGTCTCTCCATCCGGGGAGACTTTTTTTATTTACGGACAAAATAATAGACCTGAAAACTGAATGGTTACCTTTTGACAAGGATAAGGGTCAGGTTTATATTTCGCCGCTTTTTGCTACAGGTGGCGTGGTGCCCAAGTGGTCTAAGGGAGTGGTTTGCAAAACCATCATTCGCCGGTTCGAATCCGACCCACGCCTCAATTGTCTTACCAGTGATTTTTTTTCAGGGTTCGTAACCTGAAAATAGTTTTTGAGTGCCCGGGTGGTGGAACTGGTAGACACAAGGGACTTAAAATCCCTCGCCCCTTAAAGGCGTGCCGGTTCGATTCCGGCCCCGGGTACTTTTCTTACTTTACCCACCGATTATCGTCGAATTAATCGAATGTCACCAAGTAGCACATTCCAACTGCCAGCGGACAGCTACCGAGGTATCTCCTGAATCAGGGTTTTAATTAACTCGAAAGCGCTTGACCAGCGACATTCCCAATCCACAGCCGGGAATAATGATTGTCGTTGATCATTGAGGATTGAGGATTGAACATGTCCATGATCTCGTCTTGAATCCATTACATATCGATGATATTGCCATTCATAGACATGTTTATGCTACATCTCTAAGCAATCGACATGATGTAAAAACAGTTCGATTGAAGTGACATTTGTCGATACACCTAATCGGGTTAAGCTGTTAAGAATGTGATAAAAGCTCATAGAGCCTGGTATTCAGGAACAGAGTTTCCTTCCCGACCCGTTGACTCTTGAGGATGTGAATCGCTTCCAACGCTTTGAGGTATTTTGAGGCTGTCTCACGCCTGGCAATACCTCTGTCGATCAAATGCTGGATCTTCGTGTAGGGACGCTCAAAAAGCAGTTCGACCAACTCCTTGGAGAACACATTGCCGGGTAGCCGATTCCGAGCCATTTCTGTGGTCGTATCCATAAGAGCCTTGATGGCCAGAATCTTGTTGCGCGTATGACTTGCCGTCTGTTCAATGCCCTCCAGCATATAGAGTATCCACGGCTCCCAATTCTGTTCTTTTGTTATCCCCCGGAGCAGCCGATAGTACTCCGCCCGGTTATCAATGATATACTTACTAAGGTACAGCACCGGATAGTCCAGAAGATCATTGAGTGAAAGATAGAGCAGATTAATGATCCTGCCCGTACGGCCATTTCCATCTCCAAAGGGATGAATGGCTTCGAACTGGTAATGAATAAGCGCTAGCTTGATCAGGGGATCGATACCATCTTCAGAGTGGATAAACTTCTCCAGCTCGTGGAGCAATTCCCGAATTCGCTGCTCTCCTTCCGGTGGCGTATAGATGATATCACCGGTTGTCTGATTGACGATTCTGGTTCCGGGAGTCTTGCGGATACCGGCTGTATTCTCCCTGATAATCTGGACACATTTAACAAATAGGTTCGTGCTTAGCACCTGCTGCCGTTTCATCTCATTGAAGGCATACCAAAGCGCTTCCCGATACCGGAGCACTTCTTTGGTTGCAAGGTCAATCTGACCGGTTTGGGCACTGAAGGCTTTGTAGACTGCATCTGAAGTCGTAACAATGTTCTCAATCTCGCTACTAGCCTGGGCTTCTTGCAGGATCAGTGAGTCAATCAGAAGTGCCTGGTTGGGAATGACTCGGCCAATTCCTTTTAATTCAGCCAGCGCTCTTCCACATGAAGTGGTTTTCTTTAGGACGGCTTTGGTTTCTATATCGACAGATGGTGGTAGCGGTGGAAGGTCATTGAAAGGTTTGTGCGGATCATGTGTGGTGTTCATAAACCATTTCTTTCAGTTGAATTATTCTAAGATACAGGTCCCCAGCCTGTTATCCTAAACATGTCTATAAATTGCCGATATTTAGAGATGACGCCATTATCTCCCGGGATTGTACCGGAGAACATGAAATGCTAATAGTTGCATCAGAATTAAAATCCCTCGCCCCTTAAAGGCGTGCCGGGTCTTTTCGCCTTTCGACTTTCCGACGTTGGACTTTTGACTTCCCGCTTGCCCTCCAGTCGAACCGACAAGAATTTCTTGTGAGTTGCCTTGGGAGCCAGCTCGCCTTCTTCGTAAATGTTCAAAACATGCTGACTGATGTTCTGTTGTGTTGTCTGAAATAACTCGGCCATCAAGGGTTGCGTCAACCAGACGGTTTCTCCCTCCAACCGTACATCGAGTTTCAATGCGCCGTCTTCTGCCTGATAGACCAGAAACTGCCCTTTGGCCGATTCTAATCCGTGTTCATCTGTGGTTTCTTTGGCATTACTGCGCCTCCCACATGCGCTTCATGAACTCTTCCTCAATCAGGCGAACTTTCCAGTTCTCATCGTCTAATTTCAGGTTGGGCAGGTTGTTACTGCCATTGACATAAATCGTATCAAACTCAAAATCACGCGTATTGATTCGGTTCTTCTGGAACCATTCGTCCAGCATCAGGTTGTCCTGCTCAATGTCGTCGGTGAGCTTGCGCCAGACGACCAGGACCTTTTCCCGCTGGCCATTGTTGGGAAGGCCTGAGTCCTTGGGCACCCAGCCCTCGACCTTGCGGAACCACCAAAAACAATTGACAGTTGACAATGAACAATTATCAATTTGTTTCATGCGTCCGTCGAGGACAAGCTTTGTCTTCTGGGCCTGCGGCACTTCGGGGTCTTCGAGGCGTTTGTACTGGGCGGTGTATACCGGTGCTTCTATTGATCTTACGATTGCTCCAGCCTAATCCGAATATCCGTTTAAGCACCTCTTGTTTGTCCATCTTCAGAGTATTCCCCATTGGTTGGCTCCCCTTGTTTGTAATCGGAGAACCTAAAGGTTTTTCGCTCTAAAGGTGGTGCATTTTCAACTGCCCCTTAGTGGTGCACTTTGACTGCCCCCTGACATTTAAACTTAATATTTATTGTCGTACGTTTCTTTGAACTCATTTATCTTTTTTTCAAACTCCTTACTCGCTTCAGAATCTTGAAACCTTTGGTAAAGGTTCTTTTCTTTTGATTTAGAATCTTTCTTTAATTCATCCATTATGCTTGAGTACAATTTTTCAGGAAATATAGCAACGAGTGTTGCGTAAGCAGTCGTGTTGTTGTCAACTGACCAAGTTTCAAAGTCTCTGACTTCTATTCCTGAAATAAGATTACTTGAGACAGAATTTATAACTGTTCGAAAAACATCACTTTCTTCACTATTTTCAGAAGCTCCGATTGCATCAGAAAATAGATGTGTCCAAGATTGAACAGAAAGTCTTTGCGCCTCGCTAAGATTGTTAATACCCTCGAGCCTGGCTTTTTTGATAAGAATATCTGGGCGTGAATTTTTAGCAATAGCAACACCGATTGCAGCAATGCCCCTGTTATCATTAATCATATTTTGTTTTTCGGTAAGTTGTTTCATGGATTTTGTCATTCCATCCAAATTGTTTTTTCCTTTTTGTTCTGCA
>MNWS01000209.1 GCA_001872685.1 Fidelibacterota bacterium CG1_02_48_14 | reverse complement strand
TGCAAAATTGAGCAGGGGAGCTTCAACTTTCCCTGTGGCGAATGACGAAAAAAGGAAGTCACTGCCTTTGTCTGACAGGCTGAGCAGCCCTCGGATGATGGTATCAACCCAGCCAAAGAATGGCCTTCCGATAGGGGTCATCAGGATGAATGCGGCGAAGCCAACCTGCAGGACAATCCCCCAGACGACCAATTTCCAGTCGATTTTTTTCCGGTTGTTGGACATGAGATAAGCCAATCCCACAATGGAAATGATGCCTAATACTCCAGTAAATCTTTGCAACTAGGTCTCCTCCTTTGGCGCTTCAAAGCAGTTGCGACACCGGGCTTCGTAACTGTCAGTCTCTCCAATCAGCACACGATCCTGTGAGGCAACCAGACGCTGGGTAAATCCAGCCGGGTTACCGCAAATCACGCATATTGCTACGGTCTTGGTGACAAACTCTGCCTCAGCCATCAGGCGCGGCATCGGACCGAAGGGCTGACCGCGAAAATCTTTATCCAAACCAGCAACAACAACCCGTTTTCGTTGCCGAGCAAGCATTTGACAGACGGTCACGATTCCATCGTCGAAAAATTGTGCCTCGTCAATTCCCACCACCTGGGCTTGTTTGGCGAGGTTCAGAATATCGCTGGAATGTGCAACCGTCAGCGATTCCACCCGAAGTTGGCTGTGGGAGACGATATGATTTTCGCTGTATCGCGTGTCGATGGTTGGTTTCACGATGACCAGATTTTGACGGGCGATCTGGACCCGCCGCATTCGGCGAATCAATTCTTCTGTTTTTCCGCTGAACATTGGCCCTGAAATAACCTCGATCCATCCGGTGTGTGTATGCGGTATTAAAATTGGAATGCTCCCGTTCTAAGGTCTTTCCGCGCCAAATTGTGCCGCGAGATGTGTTTTAAGTTGATTCGTGATCACTTGAATATCGCCGTTTCCATCAACGCGAATATCAGCGAAATCGTTGGCCGGCAGGATATGAGTCTCATCCGCCGGAATCACACTTCCCAAAAGTCTTTTTTTGATGATCTCCAGTTTGAGGCGGCGTTCACTGAGGTCGGTTTCCATGCGGCGAATCATGCGAATCCGGGCATCGGTTTCGACTGCAATTTTCAGATTGAAGCGGGTCCGTAATTTTTCAGAGACCAGTGCGATGATGCCTTCCACAATTAATACCTGTGGTGGCTGAACCCCTTCTGAAATGGGGCTGCGTAGGTGAGCCTGGCGATCATAAATTGGTAGATAGGTTGGTTCGCCAGCGCTCAGTGCATCTATATGCTCCATCAGTTCGTCCAGGTGATAAGCTGCCGGTGTGTCCATCTCGGCCAGTCCATTAGCATTTTGGGGCAATTCCGCCAAATCCCGCAGATAGCGATCTGTACACAAATGGTAAACTGACAGGCTGAGCTCTTTTTGAAGTTGATCGGCTAAAAATGATTTTCCTGCACCGGTGCCGCCGCCAATTCCGATAATAAACAGCGGTGGCATCATTTCGTGAGCATCGTTTTGTCAAAGGCACCCGGTAAAAGGTCCCGACTGGTGGTTTGTGACTCATTTCCCGATTCGTCCAGCAGCCTAACCGGTATGTTACCACACAGCTCCCAAATGACTTGCCTGCACGCACCGCAGGGGGGCACGCCGGAATTGGATGCGACCATCAATTCAATAAATTTATTTTCGCCAGCGGCAATAGCGCTTGCCAATGCGTTCCGTTCGGCGCACACGGTCAGACCGAAACTGGCATTTTCGACATTACAACCGGTATAGATATGACCGTTTTCAGTGCGAATAGCTGCCCCGACCTGGAAATTAGAATAGGGAGCATAGGCACGTTTCCGCACGTTGAGTGCACTTTTTTTCAGATCATCGTCATTAGTCATTTTACAACCACCCACGCATTTTTAATTGCCGATAAATCGTATACAGGAGCATCCCGGTCAAAAACCCCCCGATGTGTGCCATATAAGCAACGCTTTCTCCCTCTGCTGCCCGAGCCTGCGAGAGGAGTTGGAGAGCGATCCAGATGCCGATATAGTACATGGCATGGATCTCTTTAAAAAAAACAAAAAATATCCAGGTCAACACCTTGGCTCTGGGGAATCGCAAGATATATGCGCCCATAATCCCGCTCACGCTGCCTGAAGCACCAATGAGAACCCCCGGGTTGGTTGCGCCAAATGCAGGGTCAAGATAGATTTCTGCCAGCGCCGCGCCAATTCCACATAGTAGATAAAAAACGATAAAAACACCGTGCCCCATGGCTCCTTCAATATTGTCGCCAAAGATATACAAAAAAAACATGTTGAACAGTAGATGTGCCCAGCCACCATGCACGAACTGGTAGGTAAACAGCTCGATAAATCCCAAATGCGAACCGGAAAGAAATCGATCCTCCCAGAGTGCGAGATTGTCCAGTGGAATAGTCCATCCCAGAACAAAAAAAATGATATTTGCAGCCATTAATGTGAAAACGACGCTTGGATTCAACAGTCGAGGATTGTTATCGCCAAGTGGAATGAACATTAACGCACCTTGAATTGAAACCGGTTATCAGAGCGATTTCCCCCCTGGTCCGCCAACGTGACAATCAAGGTGTAATCGCCCGCCGGTGTATCCGGTAAGATCCAGTATGATAACTCTTGTCGCATCGGGTTGTAGTCCGGATAGATTCTTGATTCGTTGAGTGTAGCACTTTGGATGCGAACCGCAATGGCGCGTTCCTGCAAATTATCCTGCACACTGAAAAGCAATTTATCGCCGGGTTTAAAAGTCGTTTTCGATAAAATGGGTACGAGTTTTGGGGGGATATTGTCGGAAAGTAAGAAATAGTCCCCGTTGCCCATAACCGGACCAGAGAGCCAGGTGCCGACGGCAGTGCTTTTTAGAAATTCTACCTGTCGCCCTTTACGTTTGTAAAGTTGCCACTCACTCGATTTCCCCGTCCCAACATGAAATTTGAACTTACCTGATACGGGTGCACTCCCCTCTGGTTGCTGGATTCGGAAGCCTGGCCAAAGCTGATTTTCAAATTTATGTGCCAGGGTATCGACCTGAAAATAGGCTGCCGTCGTTGAGGAATCGGTGTGCAACTGAACTTCGAGCGCGCCATCCAGGAGCGTTAGATTCACGGAATCGTTTCTTCCCAACCATTGCCATTGCTCAAAGCGGTATGATGCATTTGATGCTGGATTGATGGCTAACTGAAAACGGTCAAAGGTCAATTTTTGCGCTACCGTAACCGGATGCGATTCGGCCAATTTATCCGATAAAATTTCAAGAACTAATTCAAGTGAATCACGCCGCCCTATCAAGCGGATTGTGTTGGGAAAAACGAATGCTTTCGAGGTTCGCAACTGCAGAATTTCCCCGTAACCGGTTGGGACCCAGGCATATTCCAGAGCGGGTTTTTCCTGATTTCTGGGTTGTACCAAATGGAATATTTCGGTTTTGTGCTCATTATCAACTATTTCTCCAAGAACACCAGATTCAACACCCCCGGGGAAATTGAATTCCCAGGTTGTGCTATTGGATGCGTAGAGGGTGGTGTGTGCAAGAATTTCGAGTTTGGGTAACTGGAAAAAATGAGGTTCAAAAGCGTAGTCGTTGGATCCAAACCGTGTAAAACTGTAGACACTGTCGAAAGTGGTGGTTGACACCCAGTGACGCGTAGATGGCAGTTGAGAAATCAAGATTCCGGAAATGGTTGTCTGGTTTTGATGAAAATCTTCCAGGGTCAGGCGCCAGATGTGTATCCCGGGTGAAAGCTGAATTCGACCGTCAAGACCCGGTGCGAAAAAACGCAATTTTTCCAACGCCTTATTCCGGTAAAGCCTGGTGAAGCGCCAGTCCGGATAATCCCGGTAGAGCGGGCGTAATTGCCCCACCAAATTCGTTGTTTCAAATGGTGCGGCATTGTAGGTCATTTGGAATGCCAGTGAGTCATCCAGCCATAAATCAGTTTTGTAAATCGAATATTTGTTCTGAGTTCCGTTTGCAACATCAAATCCGCTGATCTCGAGACCAAAAGTTCCCGAAACATAAATAGGGGTTGGTAAGGATTGCGCTCGATGGGTCGCGACTGGCAGATCAAAAAAATAGGGCAGGTAGCTATTATTCACTGTGCTGAAGGGTGTTAAGGGTACGACAGCAAGATGTTTCATTCGCGGTGCCATGGTGTCCAGCAGGTCGTTATAAAACGCCAGAGGATTCACCGGTACATTTGTTGGGTCACGAATTTCAAAATGCAGGTGTGGGAATTGTGTACCTGAAACACCGGTATACGCAATCAGGTTACCCTGCTCTACCCTGAATTCATTCGGTTTGAAGTGTACATCAACAGCGTAGCGTTTTGACGCAACCTGTGCCTGGCGAATTTTTTTTTCGAGATAAGGTGCAAAATAATCGAGGTGAGCATAAACGATTCGATTACCGTCATCAAGCATTAGAAAAATAACTTTGCCATACCCGCGGTAGCCGGCGGTTATTTTTTCGATATACCCATCGGCAATCGCGACACAGGGCACATCCATTTCGCCCCAGGTTTTGACATCTATCCCGGAATGGAAATGCCCTTCACGGTATTCACAAAAAGTAGCCGATAGGAATGGGGTGGCTTTTATCGGCCAGATATAGTCACTTGCGGAAGCGGTGACGACTATAAATAGGATTGGTATAATGTGTCTAAACATGGCTGGAAAATTACGCGATCAGCTTACAAAAGCCACCTGAAAGAAAAATGATCAATGCTTGGCAGAAACCTATCCTGCATGTATTTTCGCCCCTGATGTTAAACCTGTTCAAAAGCCACAAAACTTCCCATAAAACGATGCCGGTGAGCATCAAACAGCGCCTGGCTGATGTCCATAAAATTCTTTTCATCTATCCTACGGGAATTCCCCATGCTCGGGTGGCGAGATACACATTGGCGCATTTGGCTGCCGTGCCGCACCCGTTTGGAATATTTTTCGCTGCGACGACCCACATTTTGGAACAGGTCAAGCTCCCGGTCGAACAATTTTTCCCCATTGAGCTTACCCGACCTTCAGGAGAGGTGAATCCGAATAGTCATCGTAACTGGGCAGTGCAGGAGTTTGATGCGCTGATTTGCCTTGAACCGAAACCCAAGCCTGATTTGATGGATTTTATCTGGCAGATTCCGGCTCCCATGTCCATCGGTTTTTCTGATGGAAAAGGTGAACATCTATTTACCGTAGAATTGGTAAAAAGACCGACTGAATTCCTGGAAAATTCTTACGGAAGCGTATTGGGGTTGTTTGGTCTGAATTCTGGGATTAAGTAATCAAGTCTTGACTAATCTAATCAAATCTGATCTAACCTGAGTTGAACCGAACCGTTGGTTTACTGGTTGTTGTTGCGCTGGTTTGCTAATTCTTTGCAATGGACATGGTATTTTGCGATGGGAACTGCCAGCAGCCTTTGTTCTTCGATTAATTCACCACAAATCGTACACGCGCCATAAGTTTTGGCTTCAACCCGATCCAGGGCTGACTCAATTTCCAATAAGTATTTTGCCTGGCGATGGGCAAACATGCTGGTTTTTTCACGCTCCTGCATATCCGTTCCAACATCCGCCATATGGTAGGTCATCGATGAAAGTTCACCGGATCCATCCGTGATTGTTTGGTGGAGTTCAGCTTTTTGATAATCAAAATCTTCGATAATTTTATTCCGTTCATCAACTAACAGCTCTCGAAATTTTTCCAGCGTATTATCGTCAAATTGATTTGCCATCATCGCTTCCTCACGGTTAAAGATGGGGGAATATAGAACGCAAACTATCGGAGACAAGAAATTTCGATATCTCGTATTTGGTGCGAAAACAGGAATATCCGGGTAGTGATAATTTGTTTGTTGACGCCTGGGGTGCCGTCTATATTTGCGCCGATTTGGCCCTGCTAATTAACATATTATGGGATTGTTTTTATGGAAAGTATCATCTGTCCGGAATGTGGTGAACCGTTAAGCGAAGAGGGACTTGCGAAGTCACTAATTTGCTCTCACTGTAACACCAATTTGAAAGATAAAAAGTACATGGATTTCCTTGAGTTCCTCATGGTGTCAGAAATTGTAGATGACATCGATTTCTTCGACGAGAGCGTGTATGGGGAGGAATATATCAAGTACGAAACAACTGATTTTGATGACACCGAAGAGTCCTCCTTCCAGCCTAACCCGCCGGAATGGGACAACGAGAGCGAAGAACACGAAGAAGAATGGGGCGAAGATAGCGGCAACAAGTGGGAAGATTAATACCCATTTGGCGTGGTATGGAGAATTACGATGGATGAATCAAAAAAGCAGAAACCGCAACAGCTTCAAATTCAGGTCAATGAAAAGGTCGCGGATGGTGAATATGCAAATCTGGCTGTGATCACCCATTCCAACGCGGAATTTGTTTTCGACTTTATCCGGGTTATGCCGGGATCACCGAAAGCCAATGTACAATCGCGTGTCATCATGACACCGAGTCATGCCAAAGCGCTCATGCTGGCACTAAAGGCTAACATTGAGAAGTACGAAGCTCAATATGGTGAAATTCGAATGCTGGACCAGCAGATGCCGGGCTATCCTGGAAGTGTTGACCCCCGGATGCAGAATTAGATCATTAACGATTGCCAGGTGAAAATTTTTAGCCACCATAAAAATAATGTTGACAGCGAGATGTTATTGAGACTAAATTAGTTACAGATAATCTGCAGGGGCATGTATCTGGTTGTCTCCCCCGCTTCCAGGTAATTATTGTCCCTGTTTTATTGAAAAACCCACACGAAAGTGTGGGTTTTTCATTATGTCAGAAACTAAAAAAAGGGAGGGTGCAGTTCAGGGATTAAGCGATTGCCTCTAGGGCTGCTTGTTCCGTGTCAACAACATCAAAAATATTTTCAAGCTTGGAAATTTTTAGCAGGGAAACGATACGAGATTTTGGATTTACCAGATAGCAGCGACCACCCCGGATGTCAGTTTGACGCTTGGCAAAGAGTAACCCACCCAGGCCGGTGCTGTCGACCATGCGCACATTTTCCAGGTTTACGATAATATTTTTAAAGTCAGATTCACTGATCGCGAGGAACATATCTCTTTTAAACTGCTTCACACCCCGGGCATCAAACGTCGTGTCTTTCACACGGATGATCAGTGTTTCGTTCAGGACTTCATTCTCGAATTTCATTTTCAACCTCTTTTGACGAATTCGGCTCTTCTACACACCGGAAGGATGGAAGTTTCCATTTTCATTTGTGAACTGGTTCGGAACCAATTGTTCAGGTGCGGAATTCAAATATATTCGAGGGGTCAAAGCGCAGCAAGCATATTTAATGTGCTGAAAAGGGTAAGTTTAGTGTATAGAAACTTGTGGAGGAGCGTAATAAATTACCATGCAAATGCTGCCTAGACTGACTTTCCAACTCATCCGCAACGCCTTGCTCTGGCTCGGACTCGTCATTTTGTTCATCGCTATTGGAGAAGAATGGTTGCGGCCACTCCTGCCCCAAACGGCAATTTTCCAAACCAGATGGTCGGGGAATATATTGATGCTACTCGGTTTGATTTTTGGAATACGATCGCATTTCCTTATTCTGCAACTTGGCCAACCTACCGGGTTGTTTAGACTTCACACGCGACGCCTGGTTCGAATTGGGTATTATGCCCGAAATCGTCATCCACAATGGTGGTCACTGCAACTGTGGATCATGGGAGCACTGCTCACCGCTGAAATGCCATGGCTGGTTGCGGTGATAATAGTTTCCCTCAACTTGACAATTGGCAGCATCTACCTGCTTCTGGTGGAAGAGTCTTTATTGGCTAATAAATTTGGTGAACGATACAAAATCTATAAACGCGAGGTACCCTTTTGGGGATTTAGAATAAATGCGCCAGATGCTGAAGAGCCAGGCTGGGTTTATTTGTGTGCCTTCATTCTGGGACAATTCTTGTTCCGGTGGCGATTTAAAATCAACGCCGAGGGGCTGGAAAATATTCCCGATGCGCAAAATTTTATTATTGTCGCCCCTCATGCGTGTTACTTCGATCCGTTCCTTTTGGGGATTTTTGTCCCGGTCCCGGTTCATTTTGTCACCACCGCTGATGCCTATACAAACCCGGTTAAACAATGGTTTATGCATCGTTTATACACATTTCCCATTCGACGCCATGTCCAGGATTTACCAGCCTTGCGAAAGGTCATCAAACTAACTTCGGCTGGGAAGGTCGTGGGAATTTTTCCGGAGGGTGAACGGTCAATGGATGGCAGACCCGGTGAGATCGTTCCTGAAACGATACGATTATTGCAACACTGCAGGGTGCCCATTTTGCCCGTGGAAATTCATGGTGCGTTTGAAATCTGGCCACGTTGGAGTAATGTCCTGCGCAAAGGTCGAGTGCATGTGCGGTTCAATCCGGTCATTCCCGTGGGAGCGCAGGTGGACCGGGCTAGACTGACAGAGAAAATTCGTGCAACCATTTTCCCCAAAAAAATGGCATACCAGAGCGTCTCCAGCGATCGAATGACCAAAGGAATTGAAAAGCTCTTGTGGGGCTGCATTGCGTGTGGGGCTCACGACCGAATCGTTGAAACGAGCGCTTATACCATCCAGTGTCAGAATTGTGGTCGGATTTGGAATTTGGAACCGGACTATCATTTGATGAGTCCGGAAGGAGATCGAATTCCGCTTGTGAAGTGGATTGATCGGCTGAAAGATCAAATTCAGCCTATGAATTGGCAAACTGAACATGAGTTGATGAATGGTGAAGTCCCGTATCTATCTACGGAATTGACAGCCTATTTTGGTCCCGAAAGTGAGGCACCGCAATACCAAAACACGGAATTGATACTAACGGATAAAGCCTTTTTAATTCGCAATAATGGCCGGGAATTGGCCCGGTGGCGCCATTCACAGATAACGGTATTGACCGTTGATACCAAAACGGACTTCTCACTGGGCGTTAGCGGAAAACGTCACTTGTTCAGATTGCCGCCACCTGAACATCCATTAAAATGGCATAATTTTTTTAAAGCCGTCACATCAGTGACCGGTTAATGGTCCATTGGTTGCATAGTTTGTCGGCATGAATAATTAAAACCAAACGGGTCTTTGGAGCAATATGACTGACAAACTTGAACAATTGATGTACGCCAACCAGAAGGTTCAGATGCCGGGCGAATTGATGAATCGCGTGGCTATCATTGGTGGCGGACAAATGGGACGAGGACTGGCGCAATTAATTGCGGGTAAAGGTCGCGAGGTTGTCCTAATCGAAAAGGATGATCCCACGGCTGAGCTGGCACGCCAAAAATTATCGGTGGAGATGGATCAGGAAATTGAACGATGGGGGCTTACAACCGGGGAAAAACGCGGGGTCTTGAGTCGAATCGCCTTTTCCAGTGATATTTCCGGTGTCGCCGAATGTGAACTCGTGATTGAAGCCATTCCTGAAAATCTCGAGCTGAAAAGACAGCTCTTTCAGCAATTGGATCAGTTGTGTGAGACAGAAACGATATTTGTTACCAACACCTCTACCCTCAGTATTACAGAAATCGCCACCACGACATCAGATTACCGTCAGGAATTATTTATAGGTCTGCATTTTCTTCATCCGGTGCCAAAAATTCCGGTAGTTGAAATTATCCGCGGCTTGCGAACATCCGACAAAACCTATGAGAAAATTCGGGATTTTTCCCGCTCCATTGGCAAGCAGGATGTTGAGGTTTACGAATATCCCGGCTATGTCACCACCAGGGTCATTTTACCCATGCTCAATGAGGCGATGTACACTTTGATGGAAGGTATCGCCACAGCAGAGGGTATTGATACAGCTATGAAGCTTGGCTTTAGTATGACGCGGGGACCGTTGGCGCTTGCCGATGAAATCGGCCTGGATGAGATACTTTACTGGATGGAATCGCTTTTCAAGGAACTTGGCGACTTGAAATACCGTCCTTGCCCCATATTGAAGAAAATGGTCCGTGCCGGACATCTGGGGCGGAAAGTCGGGCGGGGATTTTTCGAATATGCCAAACCGGAAGGTCAAAAAGTATGAAAGTCCTTGTTCTCAACTCTGGCAGTTCCAGTATCAAATATCAACTGTTTGATACCGTTGAAAAATCTGCAATCGCCCGGGGCGTCGCGGAGCGTATTGGTTTGCGCGGTGCTATGTTATCGCAGACAGATGCAAAAGGCGAACGGGCGACATTATCAGGTGAGATTCTTGATCATCAACAAGCCATCCGGTATATCATTGCGCTGCTCATTGATCCCAGTCGGGGTGTGATTAAAGACATGCAAGAGGTGGATGCTATCGGTCATCGGGTGGTGCACGGCGGCGAAAAATTTGCAAAATCAGTACTGATTGATGATGAGGTGCTCAATGAATTACATGCCTGCGTTGATCTGGCGCCATTGCACAATCCGCACAACATCAAAGGTATCGAAGCTTGTCGGCAATTAATGCCTGGTACCCAGAATGTGGCAGTGTTTGACACGGCATTCCATCTGACAATGCCCAAGGCCGCTTACATTTACGGGATCCCGTATATTCTCTATAAGCGCCATGGGATTCGTCGCTATGGTTTCCACGGGACCTCACATTATTATGTCTCACGGCGTGCTCGCGACCTGATGCAGGTTAAAATTGAAGAGGTCAACATGATCACCTGCCATCTTGGAAATGGCTCTTCAATAACGGCGATCAAGGGTGGGAAATCGATTGATACATCGATGGGGTTCACACCCACTGAAGGCTTGATCATGGGAACTCGATCCGGAGATGTGGATACTGCGGCGATGTTGCATGTTATGCGTCGGGAGGATTTGGATTCCAGGGAAGCCACCACATTACTGAATAAACACAGTGGATTGGTGGGAATCTCGGGCATCTCTTCCGATATGCGGGAAATTGAATCAGAAGCTGCCGAGGGAAACGCACGGGCTAATCTGGCGATAGATGTCATGACCTACCGGCTGAAAAAATATATTGCCGCGTACAGTGGAGCACTTGGGAAAGTGGATGCTCTCATTTTTACCGGCGGTATAGGTGAAAATAGCAGTCTCGTCAGAAAAAAATCGGTCATGGGAATGGAAAATTTTGGATTCAAATTGGACGAAGCCGCGAATGAATCTGGTGCGGGGGAACGGTTGATCAGCACACCGGATTCACCTGTCAAGATTTACATTATCCCCACCAATGAAGAGCTGGTTATCGCATTTGATACCGAGCGTGTATTGCATGGCGAACTATAGGCAGCGATTTGCAGAACTAATATCGGTAATCCTCCATCCGTTTTTATTGGCGGGTATCATGTGGGTGTATATTCCCATGCAAACGCCATTGGTCGGATGGCCATTTTGGCGTGTCATTGTGCTGGGATATTTGTTTTGTTTGATCTTACCCGTTGGCTATCTCATCGCCCAAAAACGGTTGGGCAGAATCGATGGGTTGGACATTCGGGTTAGGGAAGATCGGAACAGGCATTATCCAGTTTTTTTCGCATTGTATGTACTTCAGTTTCTAACTTTTGGACTCCTGAAATCTCCAGGGATTGTGTTGGCCTTCGCAACGGCTTATGTGGTGAACACCCTGATTTATGCATTCATCAATAGATGGTGGAAAATCTCCATTCATGGGGCGGGTGTCGGCGGACCGGCAGGTGCTTTACTGTTTTTGACAGGTGGATCGGCCTGGTGGACAATGTTGCTATTTCCCTTCCTGGGCTGGTCCAGGGTGCATCTGAAACATCATACAGTGGGGCAAGTAATCGCGGGCATTGGGTTGGGATTCATGTTGGTCTATTTTGAGTTCTACTTCATCAGCTAATAAATTAACCATGCGATTTTGAATTCGCTTACAGGTTCTGATTTTTTCTCGTATCTGCAATCCATTAGACTTAAAATTCGTCGTTTATGATCTGGTGAACATGAGGTTTATATCCGGTCGAATGACCGACAGATCCTTGATAAGGTGCCATTGGAAACAGTCTGGTGAGCCATTCTGACATTAAGAAAAATATTATGAATCCTGCTGACAACGCGAAAGCAACCCAAGAGTCTAAATTGCGGTGAATGAAGTGGTCATGAAGGAACAATT
>MNWS01000169.1 GCA_001872685.1 Fidelibacterota bacterium CG1_02_48_14 | reverse complement strand
CCAGTTCCCGCGGTTTGACCGTTCGTGGCAGTGGGGCAGGCACCGAGGTGTACTTGATGGCCGAGGGTGGCGACATCGTCAAAATTACACCCTCGGGTGACGCTTGGACGGCGACGACATTGTTCAACGCTGGCGACAATGCCTCATTGGCAGCCATTGGTAATGACCTTTACACGGTCAACTTCTCAGACAGCATTTCAAAGTGGAGTGATCTGGGCAGTGGTTATGTGAATGTGCCATTCTATACAAATGTTGATCTGCACAGAGCTCAGGTAGTTCGTCCGGGCGCTGATGCCAATTCGTTGTACTTGATGTATTCGATGCTGGCACCTGATTCCACCAGCTACTATAACACCTATATTGGGGCACTGGATCTGACCAATGGTGAATTAGCCTACTCGATTCAGTTAAACGACAGCACCCATTATCTGTATAGCTGGGCGCGTCCGTACACCATGGATGTGACCGATGGTTATAACATTGCCTGGGGTGTCGGCCCAACAGGTAACAATGCAGTGAATCCGGCATATCCCCAGGGAACCTTCCGTGGGTATTTGTTTGATACAACCGGCGAACCCGGCAACCGCACACCCGGTGCACGGGTAGCGATGAAACCAGGTCCTGAGGTCATTTTTGGCAATATGGTTAAATTGTATGGTGATCGCTCAGGTGATATTGATGGCGATGCTATTACTTATTTGTGGACCCAGACGGCAGGTGCGGTGATAACTGGTCTTGACATGACCACCGCAAACCTTGAGTTCCAGGCGACACAGATCGGTGACTACACCTTCCAATTGGAGGTGAGTGACGGTGTCAACACATCTGCCCCGGCATCCATGAGTTTCTCGGTACTGCCGGTCACTTTTGTGGAAGACTTCGAAACCGATGCGGATGTCCCGAACTGGACTGTCCTGAATGATGCCAATATGACGGTCAGTATCAACGATTCTATGGGTCTGAATGATTCAGGAGCGCTCGATCTGGCTTCGAATTTGGGATTTGCTGTCTCCAGCTTCAGCCGTGGTTTGAATGCACAACCCGGTGAATATTTCACACTGGATGTGTGGGTGAAGTTTGTATCGTCCAATGGTGCTGTACCAACATCCCTGGCCCTAACCCTGGCTGGCTTGACGCCTGAGCCGATGATTGTGGATCTCAATCAAGCCGAATTCCTGGGTGCTTATGGTCATGTCATTTTGGACGGTTTTGCCACTGAACAAACAGGTACACTCACCATTGCGGGAATTATGCCGTTTGCTCCGGGTGCATACCAACATGTCTACCTTGACGACCTGTCATGGACGAATCCAGCCGTTGTAACGACCTATTCGATTTCCGGAACGATTTCCACCAGTGATGCTGGTGATCCGACGGGTGCTGACATTCAGGTCGCGCCCTACAATGCATTCTGGAATGACCAGGTTGCTGACAACACAGGTGCTTATAGCATTGCGGGTATTGTACCGGGAGACTATGTCGTCAAAGCCACACTCTTTGGCTACAAGTATCTGGATACTTTAGTCACAGTGGATTCTGATTTGACATTAGACCTCACATTGATCCGGAATACACCGCCAGTGGCTGTAACGCCAACCGTACCAGCCAGCAATCAGGTTGCAGCATTTGTGACCTTCGATGGTAGCGGTTGCTACGACGCGGATGGGGACGCATTGACTTACCATTGGATGGGACCTGATTCCATTGATATTCAATTGTTCCATTCGGGTAACGCCGGGTTCCGACCCAAACAGATGGGGACATTCGACTTCAGTCTTTTTGTAACCGACGGTGTTGATACTTCAGAAACCGTCAACTTCAGTGTGAATGTTGATCAGGCAGCTCCGGCGCCCGAGAGAGAATTCTCCTTCGTGGATGAGTTCACGACAGAAGGAACCGGTTGGGGCGGTTTAGCTGTAGATGAGCAGAGTAAACTCTGGACGATTTCATACTACGGCTGGCAGCCGAATATTCGCATTTGGGATGCCGATGGTGTTCATGCAACCATAGACAACATCTCGTATGTGGTGGTCAATGGCGATACACTCCCATTAAATACAACCAACCACGGTCGTGACGTCGGCGTGGATAACAATGGCAATGTCTGGATTTCTGGCGGTGGATTTGTTGCTGGATTCAATTCTGAAACAGGCGAACAGATTGGCGCTATTGCTCAAGCCGGCAGCCCTGTATTTGCCTTTGATGATGCAGGTTATTTGTATGTCAGTACCGTTGTCGGGAACGTGATTTACAAATACGACACAAACCTTGAACTCGTCCGTACGGACACAATGAGTTGGGGTGCGGTAGGCCGTGATTTCGCAGCTTCACCGGATGGATCGCGTATCCTGGTTGGTGAATTGTCGAATAAATGCTACATGTTAGAACGCCAGACCGATGGCAGCTACCTGCAGATTGACGACCTCCCAGGTCCGTTCAAACCTGGTGAAGAAATCTCACGCGTCAAATTTGACAGCGATGGTTTCCTCTACCTGGTCGGTTCCACCACCAATGTGACTGCGGATGATCGTGTTTATATCTACAACCCGGCAAATGACTATGCAACCCGGGAAGTATACGAACTCACCGGTACAAACAGCCCCCGTGGTGTCGCATTCGATGCTAACCTGGGCGTCATGTATATCGCTGATTTCGCAACAACCGATGTGACGATTGGTCGTTACGCACTGCCTGGAGCCTCACTCATTACCTCACTGGCAACCGCCAGCTCGGATGATGCACTAGGTGCCCCGGCATTGAGCGATTCTATCGTTACAGTCCGTGGATACGTCAGCACCACCAATGAATTAGGTGGCCCCGCTTACATCCAGGCTTGGGATGGCAGCGCTGGTATGGCTGTTTATGACAGCGATTTCCATAATGCCACTGATCTTGTTCGTGGGCAATATGTTGAGATCACCGGTTCGGTTGGTTTCTACAGTGGTCTCACGGAAATCACGAATGTCGCCGTGGATGGATGGTCTATTCTGACCAGCGACTTACCGCCGCTTACACCGAAAGTGGTTGCCGCAGCCAGTTTACTTGATGGCGCTGGCGAACCATTGGAAGGTGTTCTGGTCAAGATTGACAGCCTGAGTCTGGTTGATCCGGGCGAATGGCCGGCTACTGGGTCACATGCCAGCGTTCGCGTGACCGACGGTGTTGATACGATCGTGGTCCGAATTGACCGCGATACCAACATTGACGGCACCGGTGCACCTACAGACAATTACTTCTCTGTTACGGGTGTTGTGAGTCAGTATGATGGTAGTTCACCCTACTTCGAAGGCTACCAATTAATGCCACGCGACATTGAGGACTTTAATGGTTCAGTGGTGAGTATTGGTGATGAATTGGGCTTACCCAAGAACTTCGCCCTCCATCAGAACTACCCGAACCCGTTCAATGCCAGCACGACGATCAAGTATGAACTGCCGCGGGATGCACAGATCAGACTGGTTATTTATAACCTGTTAGGTCAGCATGTGGCAACCTTGATCGACGAACACCAGACGGCTGGTTATCGGACGATTCAATGGAATGGTATGAATGATTATGGTCAGAATGTATCGAGTGGTCTGTATATCATGCGGATTACCGCGGATAAGCAAGCCTTTACTCAGGTACGCAAGTTGACAATCATCAAATAGTCTGTTCCATTAATTAGCAACTAAACCAAAAGGGCGTCTTCGTGGCGCCCTTTTTTTTATCTGCGATCATGGGGGAACGGTTTAGATTTGCCACAATGAAAATGCACCCTTCATTACTTTCAACCCTTGTTCTGGTCGCGATCTGTTCCGGGCAGCCGGCAAATCCAATTCAACTCAATTTTGGTTCGGTAAAAGAATCGGCAGGTCTCGATAACCCCTGGCGAATTGAACAGCATTTGCCCGATTTGTGGCGTGAAATTCTTGATTCCTTAGATGGAATCCAATTCAGTCAAACAAAAAATGCCGACCGCTACACACTGGATTTGATCATCAACGAAATTGAGATTACAAAATATCATGTTGGAAATCCGCTGGTGGGCGGCTATCAGGGTTACAAGGCCAAAATTGTGACAGAATGTCTGCTTCGACACGCATCGGATCACGAATTGGTGACCCGATGGTCGTTGAATACCGAATTATCCGATCGACAATTGGGATTTACGGTGCTGGGGCAGGGCATCAAACATGCCCTGACGTTTACCGAATTGGATACGCTCAAGTTTGATTCGGAGATTTTTCAGAAGTCTTTAATTTACAGGGCTTTGGTGGTTCAAGGTAATGACCTGAAGCAGAAAATAGCCGATTATTTTGGTTTGGATGACGACCAAAAAGTTGGGCTCGGGCCGTACAAGGTTCTGATTTCCAAAAATGCTGATTTTCATATTAATGCAGGATCAGCAGAAGGACTCGTGAAAGATCAGGTATATTCGGTTTACACCGAAGGCGGCGTCATTTTAGCAGAAGATGGCCTACCGTTGGGGCGTGAATCTGTGTTGGTCGGTCAGGCGCGTGTCATGCTCGTTAAGGGGAATCATCTGACCTGGATGCAATTTTCAGTCAAGTCAGACCATGTTGATGTCGGAACAGAAATATTTCTACAGTAGGACGAGTCGGGCTTTACTGATGAACGCGAGAGATTAAAAAAGCCACCCGGAATCGAGTGGCTTTTTTTTGAAAAAAAACTTTGGCGTGGAATAAAAAGCGATCTAAGACAATTTGCTGAAGTATCTTTGGATCCGTTCTTTCTGATTAGCGCCTTTATTTCTGTGGATCACACCCTTGGTCACCACTTTGTCAATCACCGCGGTAGCTGCCCTCAATAATGGCTCGGCTGTCGTTTTATCCTGTGCTGCCAAGACTTTCTTAATGGAAGTCTTCAGCATTGATTTGTAATGGCGATTGTATTGTTCTGATTTCTCTGCCTGGCGGATGCGCTTGGCTATGGTCTTTTTTACTGGCATAATGCTCCTTCATATCTCCCAAAAATGCGCGCGAATATAGGTGTGGGTCAACGTGATGTCAACATTTTAGATAGAGACCTGGGTTACACCGTTGATTTAATCAGTTCCATGCCAATTATTTGAAGATATTCTATTTAGCTTGGTGAAAAATTCTTCAGACACTATTTTTCCTTCGGCCTGAACCAACGCCGGGAATTCTAAAAAACAAATCAATATGCTCATCACAATTGTCATCCTGAAAATTTGTGCCCTGGCGATAGCGGGATTGCTGGTGATGCTTACGATAACACTGTCTCTGCCTCTGCACATGGTCGTCAATGAAGTCAACACTGATAAGATATTGAAATCCCACATCGCCATCTGGGATGGTCTTTTCAGGATTCCTTTCACCTACCCGATGGAGATGGAGGGTGTGAGTGGTTGGATGGTAAAACACGGACGTGACCTGTTCCACCGCATACCGTCAGGGAAAAAATCAACACCCGGGACCGAGCATCAAAAAACAAAATATTCCTGGTCCACTTTTGGACGCGTCCGGGACCGCCTGCCTACAGGCATTTGGCATCAACTTAAACGCGCGATTCAGTTTGATCCCTGGCGAGGCGTAATCACCCTCGGATTTGCAAATCCTGCCATAACGGGTTTTGTTTTTGGTGGTGCTTATAACTTAATTATGTGTCATGACTGGCCCGACCTGAGGGTTGAACCAGATTTTGTTGACAAGCATTCTCAGTTTAAAGGGTATGCCCGACTGAAAATATATCCCGCCAGACTGATATTTCTTGCTGTCAAATACGGATTCAAAACCTTAAAATTATTTCGGTCTGAAAAACGACGAATGAGGAACACCCCATGATAGAAAACCTTGTGAAAACAGTACTTGAAGAATTGCGTGCCCTGGTGAACACTGAGACAGTGGTTGGTAAACCAATTACCGCCGGGAATCAAACCATAATACCCGTTGCCAAGATCAGTGTTGGATTTGGCGCTGGTGGTGGCAAGGCACATGAGAAGGAAGATGGTGGCAGCGGTATGGGCGGGGGCGCACAGATCGACCCGGTAGCTTTTATCGTTGTGTCTGACGATCGGACCCAAATTTTACCTCTGGTTGGGAAGGACGTCATGTGGGGAAAAATTATTGATCTTGTTCCGGATGTGATGAACCGTTTTTCCAACGCCAAAAAAAACAAAGCCGAAAAGCATCAGGAACATGATTCTTCAACTGAACACGATGAAAAGGAGCAAGCATGAGTGCGGTCGAAATTCTGAGAATTGTCCCACTATTTTCCGAACTCAAAGATCCAGTCCTTGAGAATATTGCAAAACTATGCCAGCAAAAGGTGTATCAAAAAGACCAGGTTATCCTCATGGAAGAGGACACTGGCGATAGCTTTTTTATAATCGAATCTGGCTCTGTAAAAGTTACTCGGCTGTCCGAAGATGGTCGCGAAGTCATATTATCCTTTCTTTATGAAGGTGATTTTTTCGGTGAATTATCGATTCTGGATGGCGAAAAACGCTCCGCCAACGTCATCGCACTGGAAAAGACTTTGGTTTACATGATTGACCGCAGCGACTTCCTCGACCTATTGGAGCGCAATCCACTGATCTCAATCGCATTACTCAAAGAACTGGCGAATCGTTTGCGTCGTTCTGACCAGCATATTGAAGCATTATCGTTAAGTGATGCCGAAGGAAAAATCGCCTTGGTCATTTTACGCATCGCCGAAGAGTATGGCATTCATCACCGAGGCTGCGTCACCGTCAATAATCTCCCCCTGCAACAAGATATCGCCAACATGGCTGGCACCACCCGGGAGACGGTGTCCAGGATGCTGAAAAATCTTGAGAAAAAACACTGGATTGAGCGGGAAGGTCATAAACTCACCATCAACGAATACGAAAAATTCAAAGATAGTTATCTGACGAAAGGCTGATATTCGTTCCCAAATGACTTTCGATATAAAAGGAATTTTAGATGGTAAGCGCCTGGCAATCTCCCGGGCGCTTTCAATAATTGAGAATCAGAGAGCTGAGATTGATGCCCTCACAGATGCCCTGCACGGCCATCTCGGTCACGCCTTTCGTATTGGCGTTACCGGCCCTCCGGGTGCCGGAAAGAGCTCGCTACTCGATAATCTGATCGAAGTTTGGCGTCAGACTGGCAAAACAATCGGGATCATATCCGTTGATCCTACAAGTCCGTTTTCCGGCGGTGCGATTCTGGGAGACCGTGTACGCATGATGCGTCATTACAAAGATAATGGTGTTTTCATCCGGTCAATGGCCACTCGCGGAAGTCTTGGCGGACTTTCTGTCCGGGCGCAGGATGCCGCCGATGTTTATGATGCTGCCGGAATTGACATGATCGTATTTGAAACAGTCGGTGTGGGACAAGTCGAACTTGATGTGGCTAAGGCTGCTGATACAACCATCGTGGTCATTGTGCCGGAATCAGGCGACGAGGTTCAGGCAATGAAAGCCGGCTTAATGGAAATTGCAGATATTTTCGTTATTAATAAGGCGGATCGTGCTGGCGCTGACAAAGCATTTCGTGAGGTTCGTGGCATGGTTGATCTTCGGCTGAAGCAGGCTGATTGGAAGCCTCCCGTCTTAAAAACATCAGCGATCAAACATGAAGGAATCGATGAACTAGCCGACCAGATTGAGCGTCACCGGGAATATTTAGAACAGAACGATTTACTCATCCGCAAATTCCAGGATCGATTCCGGATGAAAATTCGGGATATAATCGCGGACCGTCTGAGCAGTGATTTTTGGACGCAGGAACGTAAAAATTTATTGGACACAACTTTAAATCGCCCGATTGAGGCAATCCCGTCACCCGTGCGACTGGCTCAAACCCTTTTCAAAATAAAATAAGCTAATCTGGTTTCCCGGTTGTCATGATTACCCAGAGAATTGTTTCAGCCCAACACGGAAGTCATGAAATCGTGCTACCTGTTATCCTAAATAAACTAAATCCTTATTGGGCAGACTCCGGTTCCCCATTATTTTTGGCCCCATGATTCCAACTGAAGACACAGGTATGCCATTTCTCGATCATTTGGAGGAATTGCGCTGGCGGATTATAAAAGCCCTCGTCAGCATTATCATTTTTGGAGTCGTCGGCTATATTTTCTCGAACGAAATTATTGAAATCCTGTCGCTTCCCATTGGTCAGACCGACCCACCACTACAACTATTGAATACGACCATCCTCGGCGTTTTTATGGCCAAAATGAAGGTCGCCATTATGGTAGGCGTCATTTTTTCAATCCCTGTCCTTATCTATCAAACCTGGCAGTTTATCGCCCCCGGTTTGTTCGATACTGAAAAACGCTACGTCCCGACATTTATTGTAGCCACCATGATCTGCTTTGTCATCGGTGGAACCTTCTCCTACTACATCATGATTCCCTGGTCATTGAAGTTTTTTGCGATTCTGAATCACGGTATGCCGGGCATTATTAATTATGTAACCATCGAGGATTATCTTTCTTATCTCGTTATTTTACTGGTGTTTACGGGAGTCGCATTCGAACTGCCTGTCATCGTTTTTATCCTCAGTCGCATGGGCATTGTCACACCGGCGCTCATGAAAACGATACGACGCTATGCCTACCTGGTTATCCTCATATTATCCGCCGTCTTCACACCAGCGGATCCGTTTACCATGATGGGCGTCGCTGCCCCCATGATCATTTTATACGAGATAAGCATCCTCATTTCATTTCTGGTTCATAAACGGAAGCGTGAAACCCGTGAACTAGAAGAATCCGAGCAATCCGCTTGAAAATTTCCCTCAATGACCTGATCCGTCCGGTGCACGCTGAGTTTAATGCCTTTCAGCATGAATTCGAAGACATGCTGAAATCGCACGTTTTCCTCATTAATCAGGTCATGCGCTATGTTGTTGCGCAAAAAGGAAAAAAATTACGGCCGCTACTCCTGCTACTGGCAGCAAAATTACGCGGTGAATGCGCCTCCGATACCTACCGGGCTGCCTGCCTGGTGGAAGCGCTGCATACGGCAACTCTGGTTCACGATGATGTGGTTGACGAAGCTGAAACCCGCCGTGGACTCCCCAGCATCAACTCCATTTGGCGCAACAAAGTGAGTGTGCTCATCGGTGATTACCTCTTCAGCAAAGCGCTCATCAATATGGTAAAAATCGGGAACCCAAAACTTCTGACACTGCTGAGCACGACAGCAGAAAAACTTGTGACCGGCGAGATTGACCAGATAGACCGTGCCCGTTCAGACTCCATGACAGAGGAAGCCTATTTCCAGATGATTGACGACAAAACCGCGTCACTTTTAGCGGCTGGCTGTCAGTTGGGCATCATGACCAGCTCCGAGGATGAGGCTGACTGGCAGGCATTACACGATTATGGTCACAATTTTGGCATCGCTTTCCAGTTGAAAGATGATTTATTTGATTTTGAAGGACGGGAATCAAGTGTGGGCAAACCCATCGGCTTGGATCTCAAGCATAATATGGTGACCTTACCGTTGATTCACACATTCAGTCAAATCACACCAGCCGAACAAAAGCAAATTAAACGATCCCTGAGCAAGGGTAAAGACTCTGCCAATCAGAAGATGGTCCTGGAATTGGTTAAACGCACTGGCGGATTGGATCATGCGAAATTGCGCCTCAGGGAATTCAGCGATCGGGCGATTCAGTCCCTCGAACGATTTCCGGACACAGCAGCCAGGCATTCACTGATTCAATTTGTCGAATTCAATATTCAGCGTGAAAAATAAGCCGATCAGTCACACCGGTATTCAGGTGCAGGACCTGTATCTAACCTACACCTGGGGTGACATCAAACGGCATGTATTTACTGATCTGTCGTTTTCCATTCAACCCGGCGCATTTGTTACGATTACCGGTGATAATGCCAGTGGCAAAACCAGTCTGTTAAAACTACTCACCGGCTTGCAAAAACCCGATTTGGGCAGCATCATCATCAATGGCATCCCGGTTCATGAAACCGGTGTCACCGGCGCTCGAACGGCGGGGGTTGGATTTCTGAGTCAAAATCCGATTTACCAGATTCTGGGACGCACCGTCCGGGAAGAGCTGGATTATGTCGCCTCTGCTGCTGAAGATGAAAAGTTGAAAATTGCAAATCAATTTGAGCTGACTCATTTAATATCAGTGTCTCCCCAGCGGCTTTCCGGGGGCGAGCGACAACGACTCGCACTTGCCGTAGTAGCCCTTCAAAACGCACCAATTCTGTTATTGGATGAACCCACCTCTTATCTTGACGCGGGACAGACTGAGAAACTTCATCAATATTTAGAGCATCTGCATGAATCCGGACGGACCATCCTGCATGTGACGCAATATCCCGGAGAAGCGCTTTGGGGACAACGGACCCTCAAGCTGGCAAATGGTATGTGTCTGGAATTGGATTGATGATTTTCCCGAAACAGAATATCACCTACGAATTGAGCGATTTTTCATTGGCTACTCCGGAATTCAATCTGGAAAAATGTGTGGGAATTGCCGTCGCGGGGGCGAATGGCAGCGGCAAAACAACCTGGGTAAAAGCACTCGCCGGCCTGTTGAAACAGGGAAACCCGGCGAAGGAGGCGTGGTTCTATGTGCCTCAGAGCATGGAGCAATTCTTTTTTGCCGAGACACTATCGGAGCAGCTACGACATCTTTTCCCGGATGGTTTTGATAGCACAAAGCTCCAGAAAATTTTCAGCCAATTTGGATTAAATACCGATAAACTCGAAGATTATCCGCTGCACTGGCTGAGCGGTGGTGAACGGAGAAGAGTCGCGCTGGCCTGCGCGCTGTATTTCGAACCCAAATATCTTATTTTGGATGAACCAACGATCGGGTTGAGCCCGAAAGAAGCATTGGTGGTGATCCGTCTTTTGGATAGGTTACAAGAGGAGTTGAGCAGCTTACTCGTTGTTACTCATGCTATGGATGTCATTCAAGGGAGAAGCTTCGTACTGGGATTTGAAGCTGGAAAAATTGTCTATCAAAACACAGTCGAATCACTTGTGAACTCGCCCGAAATGATCAACCAACTTTGCATTCGGAGCGATCGTGCAGCCCGTTAGACTCAGAAACCTGAAGCAATACGCTACCATCCCGAATGCCATCTCATTGGCGCGAGCGTTCATGGTTGTTCCGATTGTCGTCAGTCTGAATCGTTGGGATTTAAATGCCAACCGATTGCCCATGGCTGCAACAATCTGGATCGCGTTGGCGATCCTGTCAGATTTTTTTGATGGCTGGTTCGCGCGTTCCTACAAAGAGGTGACCCGCATCGGCAAAATGCTGGATCCGATTGCTGACAAGGTGGTCATTTTTGGCTCATTTTTCTTTGCTGTTCCCATCAATTCCACCGTGCCGCTCTGGTTCATTCTGTTCATCTTTTTTCGCGATGCATCGGTTTCTTTAATCGGATTATGGGTGACCAAGGATTCAAAACGGGAACTACAGGCTAATCGTACCGGAAAATGGTCGTTGGCATTTACCTCCAGCACGATCATCTTGTTTATATTTCAGATATATCCATGGGCAAACTATGTCTTGGCCTTCACCGTCTTACTCAATTCCGTGTCATGGATTTTTTATATGCGGCTTTATTACATCTATTTCGTCGTGGATGTGAAGCAGGAAAAAGCTGCGTCGTAACACCTCTCGAATTTTTACCCCCAAAACAATCAATTCTTGTGAAAATAGACTTCCGGTATTAAAAGAATCTGTAGAATGGTATTGGCGAATTAGAATTTGAATCAGGAATAATCGAATGGCTTTTGGAAATGTCTTTGCAAAATTAAAGGAACGGTTGACCAAAACACGGTCTCTGGTCCGAAATAATATCGCTAAACTTTTTACCGGCAATATCCCCCTGGACGATGACCTGCTTGAGCGACTGGAAGAAATATTGATTCAGGCTGATGTAGGGGTTGATGTGGCGACGGAATTGATTCGCGATCTTCGTAAGAAATTTCCGTCATCGCAATTGGTGACCTCTGAGTCGGTGATGGAATTCCTCAAGATCGATCTGGTTAATCGACTGACGAATCGGAATGTTATTAATGACACAATAGCTAAACCGCATGTCATTCTGGTGGTGGGGGTGAATGGCACCGGTAAGACCACTTCAATTGGGAAATTAGCGCAACTGTATTCTCGTGAAGGCAAGAGCGTGATGATGGCTGCTGGCGA
>MNWS01000136.1 GCA_001872685.1 Fidelibacterota bacterium CG1_02_48_14 | reverse complement strand
GACTGTTTTAGTCGAAAAATATTCCTTCATCGTGTGCCCCTGGGACTTCTCAGGCTTCTCTTTTCCCGGTAATTCAGAACCCGCGTATCAATCATTATGGCTTTCACCTCTTTGTCCTTGCGGTTCATCGGTTGTTGTGTGCCTGCTACCCGTGACCTTTGTTGTATCAACCCTGTCATCCATCCCGATTTTCCCAACGCTCAACCTGTTCTCGAATACCCGGAATCTAACGAATTGCTGAAAACATTGCAGCAAAACGCGTCAGAATTAACCTCTCTGTGGGAGGCTTATTCATCCAGTTTATCCGGTTTCTCAATAAATTTTTTGTCTTCCGATAGAACGCGTCGTTCCAGTTTTTTCACATCTTCCTCCGGCGGCAACTCTTCGGGCCGGATACCGCGTTCAAGCAATAATTTCCGCACGCTTGTGTTGTTGGTAATATGTTCCCCGGTTATTTGATCGCCCTGATGAATATCCTTGTCTTTGACATTGAAGATCGTGATTTCTGTGGCAAAATCTTTTGCCTTAACGGTGATAGTCGGAAGAAAGTCCGCTAATGGCCGGTTTGGCTTAACACCAAGCTTTTGCTTCATCTGCGCGGTGGTAAAACCAAAGAGTGCCTGATCACCTTTGCTGCGAATGATGCCAAAATCTTTTTCATCGCCTGTTCTTTCAAAAATGAGCTCTGAAAGTTCTTTTTCGGAAAAGGTAAGCTTCTGGCGGGCTTGAAGACGCTCCCAGTCCTTTATTCGCTGCTCAATGACCTCATACTTGCGGGTTTGCACCGCAAAATAGTTTTGTGCAAAAGCAATCGCTTCTTTTCGGGGATCGCCGTTCTGTGCAATAAGATAGCAGGCAAAACGGGTGAGCATAAAATCCGGTATATCCTTCGATGCGCCCTTTGGCATGGTTATCGTTTTGTTGACGTCAACAAAATGACCGGATATAAGATGGCCTGCCGTCTCACAAGATGTTTTGGCTTTGGTTATGACCTGTAAAAAATTGCGCCACTCGGTGTAGCCTAGCAAATGCTGCAAATCCCGGGCAAACCAGAATTCGATATCACTCCTGGTGTGATTGACATAGGATTCAAAATCTTTGGTCAGATGCTTTATAACGTCGGTCTTCATCATAATTTCCCATATTTAGAATGATCAATAACGCTTCCCGAAATCACGATTTCCGGTGCGTTGTAAAAAAAATCAAGCTCGGTGATCGATTCATCATCCGTTTCCGGTGTGTCATATTTCCCGGCTGCTACCATCAACATATTATCCGCTTGAGCCGCGGCTTGCGGGGGCATCGGTTCCAAAGTCTGATTCGTCCAAAGGACTTCTCACACCCTTTTCTTCCCGGTAATTCAGAACCCGCGTATCAATCATTATGGCTTTCACCTCTTTGTCCTTGCGGTTCATCGGTTGTTGTGTGCCTATCACGCGTGACCTTTGTTGTATCAACCCTGTCATCCATCCCGATTTTCCCAGCGCTCAACCTGTTCTCGAATACCCGGAATCTAACGAACAGTGATAAATATTAAAGTAAAAATGTGCCCGTGGACAACAAGCGGCGCATCGTTCGGTTTTTTAATCCAACCCCTCTGTGTCTTCCCTCAAAAAGGGGAGAATCCTGGATTGCATAGGTTCTTATTTCCCCGGGCTACCCCGCAGATAACGCCATATGGCAATACAAGTTATTTGTGGGTGGTTGATGTGCCATGTTTTTGGATCTCCAAATACTGTTTAATGACATGCGGTGCGATTCCTGTGACACGATGAATAAAGTCTACATCTGGTTTAGAGTCATGCGCGGTTATTACTCGCTGATAATCCTTTAAATACTTGTCTACCGCCCGCTGGGAATGATGACACCCGCGTGCCACCGCAACGGGGTCTTTCTTTTCAAAAACAACCTTCTCCACGATTTGCCGTTTATGGGTCACGGTTGAACCCATATCGTGTGAGGCTCCGGTATGGGGTAGAATGCACTGATGCGTCAGTTCATATTTAATCCGCTGTTTGGACACAGCGGCTTCGCCCTGCCACAAGAGCAAGGCAACATCCCGGGTTGAGAGCAAGCCACCTTGTTCATAGGCCTGTCGGTATAAACGGGCTATGGCATGAGGGCGTTGGCTGGCAACCGGAGTTTCATTTTCCAACATCTGAATATCGCTATCATCCACCAGGGTTAAAATCACGGGTACGAATTTAGGCTGGCGTTAATCAGCCCGGGTGCGTTTATCCAATGCCCACCAGAGCATTTGCCCGGGCTTCAAACGGCTTAACGGCGGCAGGCGCCTGTTAAACTGATCATTCACCAAGTTATAAAATCCCCAACATCTCCAAGACAGTGAACATAGTCTCGTATGCTTTGAGGACGTACAGTTAATTAACCTTATGACAGAAACCGACTTAATTCTTTTAGTATTGAATCAAACTTTGTAAATCTTAGAGAATTTATCGTCTCGATATTTGTCTCTGACCCATCCAAAAGGCATAGCCAGTCATAAGGATATGAATCGGATAGTTTCGCAAAATCAATAGATGACCATCCTCCTATCAAGTAGTATTGAATCAATTGATTGCTAAAAACTCTAGTTGATCGATCGTTTTCATTAACTGGCATAGACTCCAATTGTGACTCGACTGCCACGATAGTTGATGTATGGGCTACAAATTTTGTCTCTATAATAAAATGTTTGTTACCTTTTCTGATGTAAATGTCAGGATCGCTTATCTGAAGCGGTGATTTTTTTAAAACATCGGAATCAGAGTAGTTTCTATAAACGATGATGTCAGAAGATATTTTTGAGGAAACAAGGGAAGCAATTAATTCCTCAAAAAATATACCCGTTACTGATCCAACATTAGGCGCATTTTGTTTGCATAATGATTCACGCAAATAATCTGAAAGGATTATCTTCGGCAGAAAATAAATTTCCTGCAATAATTTATGGTAAGGATATTCTTCATCAGGCAAGGTTGTTGTTTTAAGGGCTCCACGAAAATCCATCAGGCTTTTAGATAGTTCGTACCAGATAGCACCGTATTGGTGTTTTAATAAACTATTCATCGAATACCTCCTAGTAATAATCTTGAATATTCTCTGATACAGATGCTGGGTGTAGAATTGTACAATACTTTCCCCAGCTAAGTATCCAAGAGACAAGCTCAGGCGTAACCCCAATTTTCATTTTCAGGATAAGGTTACCGTGCTTGTCAGTGCTTATCTCCTGGCTGTCACCCCAGTGCCGGTTATCAATGTGGTAGGCGATCTCTTTGGAGAATTTGAGCTCTATAGTTTCAATCTTGTCTGCGGGGAATAATCCGAATCTCCCACGTCGGACTGTTGTAGAATCATATTTAGGTTGGTCATGGAATTTTTCTTCCAGAATCTTCAATTCTTGTATCCGATGTAACGCAAGGGTGATAAATGAGTCACGAGAGCGATAATAAACATCCACATATATTGCTCCGTTGAACTGAACGATCTTTCGTGGTTCGATCTCGTAAGTCCGGGCATGTTTTGAATGTGGCCTGAGATACTTGACCTGGGATTTTCTCTGCTTCGTGATTGCCACAATGAGTTGCTGAATCACCGTACTATATGCCGAGTAATCATACATCCCCCTATCAATGTTCTCGAAGACATCACTGATCTGTATCGATTCGAGTTCGTCGAAAAGATCATCGGGCAGCATCTGGTCGATCTCTTGCACCAGCTTTAAGGCAGAATCTTCGACCTGGGTTCCCTTAAACACTTTGAGAGCATCCTTCATGATAAGTGCGGAAAGATACTCGTTCATTCCAACTGGTAATGTTAAGTTTGAACTGAACTGTTTTTCAAGCCACCATTCGCGTTCATTCCCGGCCAGGCCTCGCCATTTCAATTTAACATCAGCATCCTGCAGTGTCTTCAAATCTCTCTGAATCGTACGAATGTGTACTCTGCTATCAAATCTATCAAAGAGTTGGGCTGATGTATACCTACGGCCACTACTGAACCAACTCAGCATCATTATCAATCGTTCAACTTGTGTGTACGGTTTCAATCGACTACTTCTCCAGAAATTTAATTTTCATAAGCTACCGAAATTTCTTCTTTGATACGACATAATATTTCGCATCAAAAGCTATGTTGTTCCTCGGTTGATCAAAAAAAAAGAAAAAGAGGTGCACAGAAAATGGAAAACATGTTGAATGGAATCAGGCTGACGATCGAGAGTCAATTGGCTAACCAGTTCTTTACCGGCGGCTTTCTGCTAGGATTGATGGGCACTTTCCTCATTGTATTTCGTCAAGTCCCCGGAAAACTCGGAGATCTACTTATAAATCGATTCACGACGCGTGTGTATGTTGATTCAATGCAAGACACCTATCACTGGATTCATGTCTGGATGAGTTATCAGGACTTCGGTCATCACGCACGCCGACTTTCAATCCGGATACGAAATGCAAGGTCTAACCAAAATGGCATCATTATTAATAGACCGACTGGTGAAGAGTACTTGCCTCGAGAATCTGTGTCGCAGAAACGGGAGCGGATTATCTTCTCATTAGGTGAAGGACGACATTTTGTGTGTTATCACGGTAAGTGGTTGATGTTAGAATTAGTCAGAGAAAAGCCACAGGCAGGAGGAAAAGAGATTGAAGCAGTCTACGAGGCAATAACAATCCGCTATCTTGGAACGAGTCGTAATATCATGGAGGAGATTATCGAGGAAGCGATCCGATTGGTCACTCCATCCGATGGGCAGTATGTAGACCTCTATTCATGGAACGGTTATACTGATTGGATAAGATTAAAGCGGTGCGCTGGCAGGAATCCGGATACACTAATCTATAGACCAGGTCTTTTTGACAATATTACCGCAGAAATTCGTCAATTCAGAGAGAGTAGGCAATGGTATCATGATTTGGGAATTCCGTATAAAAAAACTTTCCTTCTCCATGGTCCTCCCGGATCAGGTAAAACCAGTATGGTTATGGCACTTTCCACCCTACTTGAGAGTCCACTTTATTCCATAGATTTATCTACGGGTATTGGAGACGCGAATAGCCTTTTATTCGCGCTTCATAACATACCTGAAAATAGCATAATACTCATCGAAGATATTCATACCGTCGGATCAGATAGAAAAATCCGTGATAATTCGGGTAGAGATCCAGGAAGGCTCACCGTTGAGGGGCTGACTAATATTCTGGATGGGGCATTATCTGCTGAGGGAACCATGATTATTTTAACAACAAATTATCCCGAATTACTTGATGAACGATTGATTCGTTCTGGCCGCATTGACAGGAAAATCTATCTTGGTAATGCTTGTCACGACCAGATACGACATCTTGCGAAGAAGTTCTATCCGCAGGCCAATGGCGAGATTAGCGAGTTTCTCAAATCCATACCTGAGGATTCCTATAGTATGGCCCAGCTGCAGGAATATTTCCTCCAGACACCGCTTCAATTACTTTGTAAAAAAAAGGCAGAGTTGGATCAGATAAAGAGAGGATTCATTGATGGTGAGGTGGTTTAGAGGCCTGAACGATGAAATACTCGCGCTTTATCCTCGCATTGATAACACCCCTCTGTGTCTTCCGTCAGTTGCCGGACAGGCTCCCTCGAAAAGGGGAGAATCCATACGGGCGCTGTTTTTACCTATTAATTACTCTACGGTCTTTGCGCTATACTTTGCGCCTTCACGGTTAAATATTTTCTTCTGCCGTCTGGTTTTATCCGTGCGAATCTGTTTCATCCGCCCAATCCGTGTTCCATTCTTTAAAAATCTCTTGCGCTTGAATTCCTCTGCTTTATTTTCCGACCGACTGGTCAGTCAGACATAGCCCACCGAGGCATCACTGCTTCGGCGCGGTCATTCGCTCCAGGGGAGGCAAATGATAGGAGACCGTTGTTTTGACACCTCAAGATCCGATTCAACAAGAAAAATATACCGCCATTATCGAAGCCGCTTTCAAAGTCTTCGCCCGGGATGGCTTGCATAAAGGTAAAATCGCTGACATCGCCAAAGAGGCCGGGGTGGGCAAAGGCACCGTTTACGAATACTTCCGCTCCAAAGAGGAGATTTTCACCGCTATCCTGAACCAATTTTTTGACCTGATACAAATCGGGCTGGATGAGGTTAATCACCTGGAAATTCCCGCCGATCAAAAAGTCCGTATGCTATTGGAACTCAATCTGGACTGGTTCAAAACCACCACCACCGAAGAGGCACTCATCGTCACGGAAATCTGGGCACAAGGACTCCGTAGTTTTTATATCGGGCAACCTGATGATGCCCTGATTCTGCGCTACCGAAAGATTCAATCCACCATGATGTCCATTCTGAATCAGGGGGTTACCGACGGTGTGTTTCGGGCGGTGGAAAGTGAAACTCTCGCCATCCTACTCATGGCAACCCTGGATGGTATCGGGCTGCATTTTCTCATGAATCAGTCCCTGGACATTGAAAAGCTTAAACGGGTAACCATTCGCGCCTTTCTGGAAGGTATTCTGGTGCGCCCGAATTCGACTCAACCGCAGGAGTAACTGACTATGCGATCGCTGAAACGTTTCATCATCATTATAACATGCGTACTCGGCTCCACACTTTTAGCCCAGGACGGCCATTCGATCCTCATCAAGATGATGGCCGTTCTGGAGCCGGAAAATTCACAGGCAATCATGACCCAGACCATCAACACCTCCTCCGGGGAGAAGCGCCAATTCAAATATGAGTATTATACCTCCGACAAAGGCAAAAACATTTTGATGCGCTACACCGAACCTGCCCGAAGTCGGGGCATGGCAACCCTGATGCTGAATAATGCCGAGGACATCTGGACCTATTTTCCCCGGACGAAACGCGTGCGCAAACTCGCCAGTTCCGCCAAGCACCAAAATTTCGAAGGCAGCGATTTTACCTATGAGGACATGGGCTCCGGAAATGCCTGGAAAGATGATTACACCACGGAACGACTGGAGGATGCTTCGATTGATGGTCAGGACTGTTATGCCATCCGACTTACCCCGCATAAGGACGCTGATGTTTCCTACAGTAAGCTGGAAATCACACTGCATAAACAGGATTTTAGTCCGGTAGAAATCCACTACTTCGACAAGGATGGCCAGCAGACCAAAACGCTCTTTTTTCAGGACATTCGCAATGTAGAAGGCATTCCCACGGCATTTAAAATGGTCATGCAAAACCAGCTCGAAAACACCTCCACCGAAATGGGCGTAGAAGAGATCACCTACAAAATCACCTATCCGACCGGCTTTTTCACCGAGCAGGAGTTACGGAAATGACGCGAAGAAAACTTGCTGCCATACCGGGTTTTTTGTTAATGCCTCTGCTGTTGGCGGCCCAGCCGAATTGGTTTGGATACTACGAGAGTAATCTGGATGGTTTTGGTGTCACCGACCGGTCATTTGTCAGCGGTTATCATAAGCTCCGGCTGAATGTTGAGGCGTCGCCGTCGGATAATGTCACCGTTGGCGCCAACATCAATGCGCAGCAATACTTTGGGACCACCACCTATAATCTGGCGGAATTTGTGCCCGCGGCCGTTTTTACCAACAGTATCGGATCGGTCTTCGATTTTCCCCTCGCATTATCAGACACCGTCATGCTGGATAACATGTACGCCAGAATTACCATCCGTTCACTGGATCTGACACTGGGGAAACAGCAGCTTTCATTCGGTCCGGGTTATGTCTGGAATCCCACCGACATTTTCAATTTCAAACAACTGCTGGATCCCACCTACGAACAAACCGGCGTGTCGGCGATTCGGCTGGCCTGGCAGGCCAAAAACTGGTTGCGAATTGACGCCATTACACAGCCCGTTGACACCTGGTTGAATTCCACCAAATATCTACAGCTCAAGACCAATGTGCCCTTTGGTGACATTACCCTGAATGCCGGGCAATATCTCTGGTCACAAACAGAGATCAGACCCATACAAACCCTGCCCGTTATGCCCGGGACACCGCCATTCATCATTTTTCAGAACACCCACCGACGGGTCATGCTGGGCGGTTCGTTTAATGGGGAAATTGCCGGAGTTGGATTGTGGATCGAAGGTGCCCATAATCAGTTCAAGGCCGAGAGTTTGAATTTTAATGAAATCGCCGTCGGTGCTGAATACACCTTTGCAAACGGACTCTATCTCATGGGCGAAGGATTTGTTAATACCGATGGCGTTACGAAAATCGACAGCCTGGATTTGAGTCGCTTCCTACAATATTTCCAGGGGCAGATTCACTCGCTGTATCAGCATTATCTGTTCTTGCAGGCGGCCTATCCACTCACGGATTTGTTAGCCGGCAGCGCTTTTGGCTACATTAATCTGGATGACCAGAGTTGGGTTGTCAGCCCCACGCTTTCCTACTCACTTAGCGATAATGTCATGTTGGAGGGGATGTTTTCCTGGATGGGCGGGGGTAATGACACCGAATTTGGCATCCAGAAGTGGCAGACACGAATGCGGGTGAAGGCATTTTTCTAATGGCTGGCCGAGTCAAGACCGTCTCCACGCGTCTTCCTGAGCTACGTCGACGGGCGCGTGTCGATGAATGGTGACGAGTGACGGGTTCGAGTTCGAGCAGGAGCGCGGGAAATCTCCCCTCGAGGGAGCTTGTCCGACAACTGGCGGAAGAAAAAGAGGGGTGTGACGAAAGGACCCGTGATGATGGATCTGCCCGGCTACCGACGGATGAAAGGGTGATTTTCGTGGTCTTCGATCCACGGCTGAGGCCGTGGCCTCAGACTGACTTAACATTGGACAAATGTGGAAATATTTCCACGCGTCATCCTGAGCTACGTCGAAGGACGCGTGGAAAATTTTACAACTCGGTTTTTTCTCGGTTGCCCTTCGATCCGTCGAGAGCCGGACAGGCAAAGCTCAGGGGAGACAACAGAGAAACTTGATGAATCCTTAACGGCAGGATAGAAAAACCATGACACGCGAATCGTTCCTTAAAAAATTAGCCGACTGGACTGTCGACCGAACCGGCCGATTGAGCCTGATACTCCTGCTGGTCACCCTTTTATTCGGCTGGATGGCGAGTCAGTTGAAACTCACCACATCCTTCACCAATCTCATGCCTGCAGATGATCCCCGTGTTCAGGAATACGACAGGATCATCGAAAATTTCCAGGGTTCCTCCGTGCTGTTAGTCGTGGCCGAAGGCGATGAAGCCCAACTCAAGGCGTTCGCCAACGAGTTGGTGCCCATGGTCGAGGGCGATTCGTTGAGTCATCTGGTGCGCCATGTCACCTACAAAGCACCGATGGATTTTCTGTCCAATCATGGGTTAATGCTCACCAAATCATCGGAATTGAAAAATCTCGGCGATCTCTTTACCGATCCGAATTTGCCCGGCTGGTTGACGCATCTGAACGACAGTTTTGAAAAGGAATACACCCAGAGCGATGAGAAAATCTCCACCCGGGAAAAGGAAAATTCAGCCGCAAAAACGCTGGATGGCATTGATCGCTGGGTGCGGCATTTTTCCGCCGCACTGCAACCTGGTGCAGATGTCGCTGCTGAGGCACAAGCCGCCGCCGATGCCCTTACCATTGGCGATCCGTATTACCTGAGCTGGGACCAGCGGATGCTCATCATTCAGGTGCTGCCGACCTTCACCATGTTCGACATCAATCAATGTGTGGAAGCCACCAATGTCATTGAAAAAATGACGCACCAGGTGGCGGACAAATACGGCATAACCGCAGGACTCACCGGGTCAATTGCGCTGGCTCGAGACGAAATGGTAGCCATGTCCAACGACAGTATGGTGGTTACACTCATCGCAGTTGTGGGAATTTTTCTGCTATTTGTATTCACCTTTCGGATGCTCACCAGTCCCCTTTTGGCTATCATGACCCTGATCATGGGTATCATCTGGGCCATGGGTGTTTCCTGGCTCATGGTGGGCGAACTCAATCTTATGACCTCCATGTCTGCCGTTATTCTGGCAGGATTGGGTATCGATTTTTCCATTCACATCATTGCGGCATTTTCGGAAAAACGCGCGGAGAATATCGGTATCGAAGAGGCCATGTCGTTCGCACTAACGCGGTCCGGAACCGGGATCATGACCGGTGGAATCACCACCGCCGTGGCATTTTTGACCATGATGATTTCCGAGTCGGACGGTATGCGCGAATTCGGTCTCGTGCTGGGCGTTGGTATCCTCATGACCATGATTTCGGCCATGCTGATTCTCCCGGTGATGCTGGTGGCGATGGCTCGTTTCAAAGACCGCTTTGGACGGAACACCACCAAACCCAGCCGGGATGTCCGTTATACCCGACTGGGTCAGCTTGCCGCCTGGATGGGACGACATTCTGGCTATACACTGGTGGGTTTGTTGGTGGTTGTGATGTATCTGGTGTTTCGCGGATCAAAGATTACCCGGGATTATAATTATCTCAACATGGAACCCGTGGGACTGGAATCCATTAAGCTGCAGGACAAAATGATTGATGAATTTGACATGAGTCCGGATGTCATTCTGTTTACCGCATCCAATCTGACGCAAGCCGACTCACTCACCCGCATTGCCAAGGAAATGAAGACCGCAGGAATGGTTCAGAGCATTTCCGATTTTCTCCCTGATCATGCCGAACAGCTAATACGACAGCAGACGATCAAAGGTATTCGAGATCGGCTTGTGGCGGCGAAATTAATCTCCGGTTTAACTCTTGAGCAGCGCCACACGATACGAGATCAGATCGAGCGGCTCTTGTACAACATCATGGAACTACAGGATCTGGCATTCAGTGGTGGCCAGGATAAGATATTTCTGAAAAGCGCTTCTTTAGTCGGTGTTGCCGAAGTTCCCGACAGCGCCATGTCGCCGGGTGAGCGGCAATTGACCAGCCGGTTGAAGCAATCCATGGGACCCGATATTTACGCCGGATCAATCAACAAATTAATGACTGCCTTTGACAATGATCTGGTTGATCCTCAGCGACTTGCAGCCTTTCAAGATGCGTTTAGCGCAGATTTTAAATCGGCTGCACTGGCGATTGCTAATCCGGAACCACTGACGCTGGCTGACATTCCTGCAGAGATAAAAACCCAGTTCGTGAGTGATTCCGGCGAACATTTCCTGGTCACCGTATTTCCCCGCTCGAATGCCTGGGATTTCCAATTTCTGGATCGCCTGACCGCCGAAGCTGCTGCGGTAAGTCCACGTGCCACCGGCTTGCCGATCGTGTTTAATGCGCTCATGGATATAATCGGGAAAGATGGCCGGCGCTCCACATACGCAGCCCTGGTGATGATTTTCCTGCTATTGTTGTTGGATTTCCGCAAGATCAAATACGCGCTCATGGCGATGGTACCATTGGTAACCGGTGTGGCTGCCATGTTGGGAATCATGCAGATGACGGGCCTGCAGATTACCCTTTTGAACATCATGGCGATTCCATTAATCATCGGGATCGGCATTGATGACGGGGTCCATATCATTCATCGCCGCCTGATCGAAGGCCCCAACAAACTGTCTCAGATTTTTTCATCCACCGGCCGGGCGGTATTGGTGACGTCCTTAACCACGATGTTGGGTTTTGGGAGTCTGTGGTTCGCCACCTATCGGGGATTAGGCTCCATGGGCATCGCCTTGTTTATCGGTGTGGGGGCTTGTTTTATCATGACGGTGGTGAGTCTGTCGGCGATGCTGGGGTGGTTTGGGTTGGGCGAAAGAAATAAGTAAAAACCAATTTTCATCGGAACTCGTGTTAATTGAATTAAGACTTCAAAACATTCGGCTGTTTGTCTAATTTTTCAGGTAACCAACTTGCCAGGTGATGTTCATATGCTTTTTGAATCAATGGTCCTAAATCATTTAATTGAAAATGCTCAATCTGAATATTGAAAACATGCAACAGTAATAAATGGGCATAAGTAATTGATGTTTCGCCTGCAGTATATTCTTTTTCAGTGTCATAAAATAGTTTTCCATCATTACTCTGTGATAATTGTTTTTCAAGGGAACTAAAGGTGGCATGGTTTTGAGTAATTGGTAAATAATAGGCTGGATAAATCACATTTTCTAAACCACCAACTTTTTTCGCCATCGAGATCAGATCTAGTTTATTCCATGTGTAATTGACTCTTTTAGTTTGACAAGTTTTACAATCATCAATTAAAAACTCTTTGTCTACGCTTTTATATTCATTTTCCATTTCTACCAGTTTTTCATCGAGTTCCGGTGGTAATCCTATGCTGTTTTTTAATACCTTTGC
>MNWS01000245.1:11291-12320 GCA_001872685.1 Fidelibacterota bacterium CG1_02_48_14 | reverse complement strand
GGATCACATCGTCGTCTGTGGTCACTATGGTTGCGGAGGCGTGAAAGCTGCATTGCAGCACGCTGATTTGGGGCTACTCAATCCCTGGTTGCGCAATATCCGCGATGTTTACCGGCTCCATAAGAACCAGTTAAATGCTATTGATACCGAAGAGTCCCGTTATCAAAGACTCGTGGAGTTGAATGTTCAGGAGCAATGCGTGAATGTGATCAAAACCGCTGTTGTACAGCGAGCCCACTTGTCACGCGGCCTCGCAGTCCACGGCTGGGTGTTTGATATTCACACCGGCAGATTGATTGACCTGGAAATTGATTTTGACGGCATTCTGAAGGGGATCATGGAGATTTACCGGATTGGGTGATGGGGCAAATTTGATTATTGATAGTGCGTCCACATGCGAAGCACCTTCACGATCCTCTCTTTTTCCAAAACTTGATACACCAGCCGATGCTGAATATTGATTCGACGGGAGTTTGCCCCAGTCAAATCCCCGACTAATTTTTCGAAGGGTGGCGGACTTTGGAAAGGATTTCGTCTAATGATGGTGAGAAGTTTTTCTACCGACCGCTTCAGACCAGCCGATGAAATTATTTTAGCCTCTTTTTGAGCTTGTTTCGTGTAAACGATTTTCCACATCACCAATCTAACTCTGTCGCACATTCATCAACTGGTGTTGCCAGACCATCAACAATCGATTCTCTCACTCCGGGGATCCCAGACAAATAGAGTGTCTCCTGAATCGAACGCCAATCTTCTTCGGAAATGAGAACGGCACTGTTGCGTTTCCCCGCAATTTGAATTGGCTCATGAGAATCAGAAACCTCATCAACCAGGGAATAAAGTCTTTTTCTCGCTTCAGTTGCTGTAATGCTTGTCATACGTGCTACCTCCTTGTCGTACGCGATATCGTACGATATCATCCTGGACTTGTCAAGGTTGAATTTAAATCCGGAGTTTCACTTAATCGGCGCTCTTCTTTAAAAGTTACTTTTTCTTCATTAATGTCATCCCTCCGGGATTTGTCATTTT
>MNWS01000245.1:2339-11258 GCA_001872685.1 Fidelibacterota bacterium CG1_02_48_14 | reverse complement strand
ATCCTATCTAAATAATGGTAGTCCCAGGGAACCCCTCAGGGGTGAAATTATTATAGCACCGAATCCAAAATAAAAATGAGACCCCCCCGGTCGCGTAACCTATTTCTTGAATCTCTCCTGATATATAGCAGATATTTTCAACCCGACACCCTGGGACATTCGCCCCTGTTCATCTGTTATTGAAACATAAATAGACGGGATAATTTTAGTTTTGACCCCAAAAATTTTGCCAATTGAGATTAGACCTACATTGCTGTTTTTATAGGGTAAAAGTGGGGTTTTAAGAAAACTGATACGGTTCAATTCAATTCCAAGGAACATCGAATCGTATCTCAAGAAAATTGAATTATTCAGGCATTTCCTACGAGTATGTTCAGTATCAAAAATGTATCCATTTTTGACTCGAATGGATAGTTCTCTTGTCGATCCTATTCCGGTACTGAGATACAGATGCAAATTCCCAATGTGGGGCTTAAACCGAATATCCGCCCCATAATAACCCAGGTAGTGTGCATCGAAATTAAACTGGAATCCAAAATCAAAAAAAGAACCGAGCGGAAAACGGTTAATGGACGACAACTGTCCATACTGAGTAACTTGATTCGACTCCCCGATTATCGAAACAATCAGCGATGACTGGCCGGGTTCCACATCAACGGGAGGTGTCGCTGTAAAATGTCCCATAGGCAGATTTGTTGACACACATGATATTGCAAATTGAACAGACAGAATGACCAAAACATAACGGGTGAAATTTCGACCTGGTGTCATAATCTGTTTTCCAATCATAACGGAAGGTGTATTCTGAAACTCAAGTCAATGGTGGTCCTGTGCTGAATTCATTAAAAAGGCAATAACGACTTGTTATTTGACTCCCAAACTATTCGCGCTAATTACGGATGGAAGCTAAACCCCGAATAATTTACTCCCAACCGTTTTTTCCACACCTCTTAATCAGCATTTTACGTCCCCGGAGGAGATTTTTATCGGAAATATCGCCCCGCAAGCCCCGAAACTTGCCCGGGAGTCATTTGTATGACTGCAAACAGATTTCCAATCACCAGAATGATTCCATTAAAAACTATACCCCATGGAAAACCAAATCTGAAACGCCTTTCCCGGGACTGTTGCACTGGGATCCCAGCCAACATCAAGGCGTGCTAAGCCTAAAGGTGAATTAATTCTAATCCCCACACCGGGTGCAAATTGAACATCGCTAATCTTGAAACTTTCGGGTGATTGCCAGACATTACCCGCGTCCAGAAAAACCCCGCCATCCAAAAATTTGTACACCGGGAAACGCCATTCAGCGATATTCCATACGAATCTCAACCCGCCGCCAATTGGGTTTCCAAGCTCATCCAATGGACTGACCATCTGGTAGCCAAATCCCCTTATGGAATTGGGTCCGCCGGCATACAGACGTTCGTTCAACGAGATTGTGTTCATGCCGTTGAAGGCGTTCAGCCAGGCTATCTCAATCGCGCCGCCCAGAACCGATTTATCCAGGATGGGTAAAAACCATCTATATTTGACATCCGAGCGGAAAAAGGAGTTGGCACCCTGTAAATAGCCACCGGCAATTTCATTGTTCCACTCAAAAAGCGTTCCTTCATGAGGATCGAACAGGTTGTCCCGGGAATCCCTGACCCAAATCATTTTCAAACTGCGAATATCAGCGATGTTTGTCGTCAACGAGGTGTCGATCTGAATATTACTCAGGCGATTGCGTTCATCCCTGTAGCTGAATGTGAGTGAAATAAAGTCTGTAAAATTTCGGCCGATCGCAGCACGGAGTCCCAGACGGGAAAGATTATAGGTCGGTTCAACGAGATTTTCCCGGGTGAGAATGATGTCAGACCGCCAGGGCTGATGAAACGTCCAAGGCTCGCTAAAAGAAGCTTCGATGCCCTGTTGGATGCTACTCAGTCGCCCCTTTATACCAATTTTACGAGCGGTGCCCTTCAGATTATCCTGATGAAACCCCATGCTGGTCCGCAGGTGATCGAGGGAACCGTAGCCCAGCGACACATTGAATTCTCCGGCTTCGACCTCTTTAATCTCCACTAAAATGTCTTTTAAGGTGGAGTCACCGTCTGCTGCCGGTTGAGGGTTCACAAAAACACTCTCCGCCAAACCGGTGAGATAAATTTTACGCTGTGATTTCAGCAGTTTTGAGTAGTTGGCAACTTCACCTGTATGAAACAGGAGTTCACGTCGGATAACATTTTCACGGGTCTTTTCCAGTCCGATGATGGTGATCTTACCAACGCTAAACTGTTGTCTTTCATTAAGATCAAAATCGAGAATTGCCAGATTGGTTTTGGCGTTGACACGCGTGGTGGGGACAATCGTGGCATCCAGATAACCTGCATCAGCGTAGTGACGCAGCAATATGAGGGTGGCAGTTTCAATTTGTCTGCTTAATAACGGGTCACCTGGCTTTAGTTCGACCAGGGACGACAGTAAGGAATCTGTAAAAACAGCATTTCCCAGCATATTGATGGATTCCAGAAAAGTGCGGGGACCTTCTTTGAAGGATATTGAAATATGGGCTGCAGAATTTACAGAGTCCACCGTCTCATCGTGATCAACAATCTCGGCATACAGGTAGCCCTGCTGATTATAGTAACGGATGATCGAATTCAGATCGCCCTGAACCAGATCGGGATGGAAAATCGTGGGTCGCAGAAATCGGGATGGTCGTAAAACCATAATCTGATACAGAGAAAAGTCCGGCATCTCCCTATTCCCGGTAAAGACCACGGATTTGACCTTGATCTTGGGTTCACCCTTTTTCCACCAGACTCGCTCTAACGCCTGAAGACTTTGACATCCAGTCAGGATAACAATAAAAATCAATAGAGAACGCCTTAAACTCATTTGAATTTAATCCTGTATTTCAGATCCACACCCGCATGACCCTGCTGGTTGGTCTGACTTTCCAATACGATCCGATCAGTAATGCTGTAATCAAGCTTGATGCTTTGATCCGTAGCATGTCCCACGGTCGTGCTGTAGGTGATCTTCATATTTTTTGATATTCGTTTGGATGTCACCAGTTGGGGTCCCCACTCTGAGCCGAAATTAAAAAGGTTGCCCTCAATACTCATCTCTTCCAAACCCAGGAATGTGCCCAACCGACGCGATGCGTATCCGGAAATTTGTTGGCTGGAATAGTCAGCCAGTCGGTCCTGAATGGCACGGGCAATGGTGCTGTTCTTAATATCACTATTGTTGCCCATTAATTCTGTGCGGGTCGCGCCGATGGTGAGTAGCGCCAGAATATCGGTTTTATCCAACGCCGGGCTGGAGGTTAGCGTCACAATCGGTGTTTCCAGATCACCACTGATATTCAGAAAAATATCATAGGCTGTGTTGGATCGGGTCTGAAATGGTTTGAGATGGGCGACCGTTTGTAGATTGATTATCGGATTCAGGCGATGGGGGTCGCTGAAATCCAGGATACCGGTGTTCACATCAAAGTGGCGATCCAGATACAGAATGTAGCCTTCCTTGATCATGACACGACCGGTGATATTGGGCTGGGCCAAGCTTCCGATCAGGGAAATGTCCGGCTTGAAGCGCAGATAGGCCAGATTGTTATCTATCCAGGTTTGTTCACTTTCGTGCACCCGAATATCAAAACGGGTCTGCTGCATAACCAGTGACGGCTTTGTTTGCACCGTGTGTGTGGGTTGGGCGAAAGCCAAAATATCGTTTGGGGAGAAGCGTTCAATATATTTGAAACGCCCCAGGTTGACATCACCGGTAAGATTTTGGTATCCATCACCGGTACGATATTGAATATCGGCTGATTCGATAGTTCCCTCGATGAGGTGGGATTTTTTGATTGCAATTTGACGAACGCGGAGTGAACCGTCGATTTGATAAAGCTCAGAATTTGAGATGTCAAGTGAAGCCGCCAACATCACCCGACCTTTTTCACCCTGATTGACACTCAGACTGTCAACCTGCCAGTGGTTTCCGGCAAAATGGAGTTTGAGCAGCCCGTTGGAGAGAGGTCCGTTAAAATATTCCGAGCTAAGATTGATACCTCTGGCGACCAGATCACCCCGGATATTGGGTTGGGAAACTGTTCCTGTAAACTTCAAATTTGCAGAGGCTTTTCCGGTCAAATCTTTGGTTCCTGGCAGAAACGGCTGGACCATTGCCAGATTCATCTCGCTGGCTTTAACGGACAATGCCAGACTATCCGCCGTGAGACCACCCACCACCTGAAGGGCGTCATAATTCGCCAGTTTTAGCCCCAGATCAACCTGGTACCATTGCCAGTTGGTTTGATGAATCTCTCCCTTTATTGCAAAGGGCGTTTCACCTATCCCGCCGGTTAGTGTCTTGATGGTTACGGTGGGATCATTAAAATCAGCGACAATATTAATATTGGTGATAGCCGGTGTGGTTTCACCGAGCTTGAATTGTCCACCTACCAACTTGATCTCGCCGTTGATTTCCGGACTGGACAGACTGCCACTGATGTTCAGTTGAGATGACAGAATGCCGGTCAGGGCTTGATTTTCTGCCAGAAATGGTGTCAGAATTGCCAGATCCACACCGGTAACGGTCACACTCCCTTTAAGGGCATTTTCACGAACATTGCTCACCAAATCCACCTGCCCGGCTCGCTCCAGATTGGCGAACATATGGGCATCAAAAAGGTGTGGCGTGGTGTAATCGAGGTTTCCGCGGACATGCAGGGGATAGTCACCGAGCATGCCATCCATACGCGTCAGTTCAATCTGGGTGTGATCGATCTTGAAATCACATTGATTCAACTGCAAGGTTGGCATCTCCGGCAGGGTGAATTCTGCCTTAGCCAGTCCCACATTACCCTTGAAAATCGGCCGCTCCACCGTGCCGGTCACCGAAATGTCGGCTGTGACGATTCCCTCAGCGGTGAAGCCTTCCGGCAGGAAATCCTTGAACCAACTGAGTTCCAATTTTGAGGTTTTAATCTCAGCTTGGACCGGTTTTGTCTTTACAATCCCCCAATGTGAATCCAACGGGATTGACCCTGCCAGGTTTAGACTCTGACGGTTTTTTTCAGCGGACAAAGATTGGATGGTGAACCGTTGGGGTGTGAACTTGAATTCAGTCTCCAGAGCATCCAGCTTCAGCGATGTGAATTGAGGTGAAACCAGTGCAATCCGACCCTGGATGTCCAATTCACCGAGTGGATCACCGATTGTCACCTCGGCATTGACCACCCCTGAATAGTTCTGAATTGAACCGGAATAAGGTTTTGCGAGTTTGGCGTCCAAAGATTTGGCATTCACAGAGACAGACCAGATCGAATCAACAAGAATTGCCCGAGCGGAAAGTTGGCCACCGTCATGCCAACCTGACGAATTGCGAAATGAGGGTAGCAGGCTGAGACTTGATTGAAAGGTATGCCAGTTGAAATCGCCGGCTATTTGTGCGCGTTCTGACGGTCGGAAAAATTGTCCGGATTGGAGTGTAATGGTCTGGTCCAGAAATTTTAGATCCAGCGCTAATGAATCGGCAGAGTAGACATCGTATTTAAGATGACTGGATTGTAATTGGGCGCCACCCGTCAGATTTTCCATGTTTCCGGCAACTGTCACGTGATAATGCAGGTCAGCTTCAAAAGGAATGGTGGCTGGGAAAAAGGGAATGGCGGCAATTTGCGGGATATAGCCTGACGCCTCTCCCTTCACGATCTTCCAATCCGTTCCTCTGGTCATTATACTCAATTCCAACTTTTCAACGGATATTTTGTCGTAAAGGAGTCTGCTGCCCTGGATACCTGCTGTCATGATCGGAACGGCAAAAGTGCCGGAGAGATTACCCTGCAAGGTCACAGCGCCAACCAGTTGAGGAAATCCGATTAATGCCGTGAGTGGTGCTAGATTGGGGATTTGTGCGTCTAAACTACCCTTAAGTTTGTTGCCAAAATTATTGTCCAAATTTGCCTTTACCGTATTGTCGCCCTGAGTCAGAACCACGATGGCTTTTTGGTCTGACATCTCCACGGACAGATCTGTAGCTGCAAACGCTTTTCCAGCAAAGACGCCCTTCGTGACAGCCAAATGACTGCTGACATCAAGATTAATCCAATCCAGAATGGGACCGGCAACTTCCAGGGAACCATCCAGGTTTCCGGAATAATTCGCCGGAGTTGGAGAGGCATAGGCTAATAATGCGGACAAATCAATAAGTTGGAGTCTGGCGGTGGTTTTCTGAATCAGTAGCGAATCCAGATACAGGACGGAATTCCCCACCAAATGACCTCCCAACAGACGCAAATCCATTGTGTCAATCCGGACAGAATCAAGTGTTACAACCCCACTTAAATGACCGCTGAGAGCTGGACTGCCAACCGCAGTCATGTCGTCCAGATCACTGGAAAAATGGAGAATAGGATTGGTGAGCTCACCGGTGGAGGTGATGTTGGTTCGGGTGGTGCCTGTAATTGGAGGTATTTCAAACTCGGTAATCCTGGCAACAAAATCGAGCACCGGTTGCGGTTGTCCGCTAAACGCCATTCGAGCGCTCTGGGACCAGATGGAATCCTTTGAAAAAATCGCTCCATCACCCGTTATGCCAAATTTTTGTGTCGAAAAGTTTACCCGGGAAATGACGATGGAATCCTGGACATAAACACCTGCAATATCAAGCTGCTCGGCAGGCTGATCTGATCCCGTTTGAAATAAATTGGTTTCGCTTTGAATCGAAAATCCATATCCGACAGATTCCTTCTGAACGGTGGCGTTTAGATTTTGCAGCCGAGTGTTCATGGACAGATTTGGCGCAATGAAGTGTACCTGACTTTTGGCTATAATGACTTCAGACAAGTCAATTTCCCACGAGCCGGGTTCTGAGGTTGTGTCGGTAGTTGTGCTTACTAAATGGGGCAGGTAGGGCGTATTACTGGAATCTAAAGTCACCCAGACCTGAAGGTCATCCAGGTGAATCTCCTTCAGGGCAATCGTTTTAAAGATCAACTGGCCCAGCGCATACCGAATACTGAGAGATTTTAATGTCAGTAGCGGGGACGCACTGCTATCAATTTTGGTGACCGTTATGTCCGAGAGTGTCGCCCGTGTTAAAATATTTGTTTCAAGGTGACCGATGGTCACCGGTTCCTGAACGACCTTTTCAATTTGAGCTTGAATGAGTTTGAGCAGTGTTTTTTCACCGGGTGGCGTTGAAAGCCAAATCAGTCCAACTCCCAGGATGATAACGAGTCCTAAGAATAGACCTATGATCCCTTTGATCGCTCTGGAGAGGAGAGGGGAGTGGGCTGGTTTTTGTTTTGAATCCATAAATGTTTGATAATAATTAAATTTAAGAAATTACTACCGTAACAATATCAAGGATTCAAGCGGCTTTTGAAATACGAAAGGTGATGATTAAAAATTGAATAAAATTATCCCGGCCAAACCGCTTCCAACCCCAAATACCCGTTCCAGGCATCCCGGTCGCCGAGATCATCTGGTGTGAGGACTTCTTTCAGATTCGGATCAACAATCACCACATCCGCATCCGAACCGGCCTGAATGACACCCTTTTGGGGGTATAATCCAAAAATTCGCGCGGCATGCGTGCTCATGAGCTGGACCAGCCGGGGGAGCGGCCATTTGGCTTTCAGCCATTCAGCCAGCATGATGGGAAATGCCGTCTCAATGCCACCCATACCGTTGGGGATTTGCTCATAAGAAAGTCCATCTGGTTTATCACTCAGTCGAAAAGGACAATGGTCTGTCCCAATGGTGTTGATCTGGCCATTGAGCAATCCTGCCCAGAGTGCTTTCTGATCTTCGGATTTGCGTAATGGTGGGGAAATGACATACATGCGACCATCAGGCTGTTCATAAACCGAATCATTGAAAAACAGGTACTGCGGGCAGGTTTCCACCAGAAGTCCGGCTGCTTTCGCCGCGTTTAAGCCGGATACTGTGTTGAGATGAACAATGTAAATCGGACAACCGGTTTGGCGGTGGATTTCACCCAGTTTTTGAATGGCAACCAACTCAGCTTCGGGGGGACGGGCTAGGGCATGGTACCGGGGTTCGATGAGATTTCGACCGGCATATTTTGCTGTGGCCGCCTTGATAATGTCATTATCCTCGGCGTGAACCATGAGCAGTCCGCCATGCTTCGCAATCACCCTGGCAACTTTTTTAATCTGCTTGTAGGTCAAATACATACCAGCTTCTTCATAGGTCGTGAAGACCTTAAAACTCATGATGCCCTGCTTGATCAACTCCGGAATCTCATCCAATAACGATTTCTCAAAGCGGGTGATATTGCAATGGAAACCAACGCTGGTATGACTTTTTTCTGCCAACTTCCGACGAACCACAATGGATTCGGACAGTGATTGACCCGGTTCCAGAATGGTGAAGTCCAGAATCGTGGTGACACCCGCTTTCAGAGCTGCCCGGGTGCCGGACTCGAAATCATCTGCTGACCAACCATTCTTAATGGGAATACCCATGTGGGTGTGGGGATCAATCATGCCCGGAAAGATCAATTTACCGGTGCAATCGACGACTCTGGCATGAGATGGTGGCGTTAAATTCGGTTCAACCTGGACGATTTTCCGACCCTGGATCAGTACATCGGTCTGCTGCTCGCTATCGGCATTGATGACCGTGCCATTTTTCAAACACAGATAATTTTGCGAAGTACTCATTTTTCCAGGCTGGTTTGTGTTAGTGCAATAGAAGAACGATGCTGTTTTCGCAGATGATTGACCACTTCGGCCATGATGCTCACGGCGATTTCCGGTACCGTTTCCCCACCAATATCCAACCCCAGGGGTGCATGAACGGCGTTGAGCTGTTCAACCGTAAATCCATCCTTCAGCAACGCCTTGCGCAAAACATCCCATTTGCGTTGACTGGCCATTAGCCCCAAATAGTCTATGTCCAA
>MNWS01000245.1:0-2312 GCA_001872685.1 Fidelibacterota bacterium CG1_02_48_14 | reverse complement strand
ATCGTAGGTGTGTCCTTTGGTCATCACCATGACATAATCGCTCGTTGCCGGGGAAAAGTCTTCGATCAACTGTTCAAAGGTGTCAACTTTGCGCAGGATGGCATTGGGAAATCGCTCCTCCGAAGTCATTTCATTGCGATCATCATAAATGGCTACATCCAGATCCAGAAAATGCGCTAATTGAGCGACACTTTGACCCACATGGCCGGCACCGAAAATATGCAGCACCGGCGGCGGTGTCAGAAGTTGCCGGTACCAGTGACCCGGTGCCTCGTCCATTCGAAATTCACCCTGTTGTTTGGCGGTGTGGATTAATGTCCAGTGACCATCACCGAGAGTATCCCAATCCCAAATGCGATTTACCGTACCTGTTTCGGTATCGAAATGGGTCAGTACCGTGTGACGGCTGGCGTTTTGTTTGTCCCATCCCAGGTTACGAAATTGATCCTGCAACGCTGGCGTGAAAACTTCCACCAGAACCTGTGCCGTTCCACCGCACAATCCGCCGGTAGCATTCGGATCATTACCGGTCATCTCGAAGTGGAGCAGTTGCGGCTCACCGGTTTGCAGGACATTCTGAGCCTGTTGACTTACTTTATGCTCCAAATGACCACCACCAACCGTGCCGATGGTTTTTTTGTCTGCCAGCACCAGCATATAGGGGTAATCTTTCCGTGGCACGGAGCCTTTGGAGTCCACAACCGAGCATAGCGCTGCTGGCTGGGTGAACTCGAATTCGGTCAGTGCTTTGTAGATGTATTTTTCCATTTTTTTTTAAATCCATGAATCGCCTGAAAGAAAAAATTGCCCTTCGATCCGTCGAGAGCCGGACAGGCAAAGCTCAGGGAGACAATTTTTTCTCCCGACTCTGTATAGTTTTTTGAAGGATCAACAGCGCTTCCAGAACCCCTCGCGCCACATTGCGCGATTTTTCAGAAATGCGATTGTACGCCACCTCCTCGCCGCGCGGGTCAACATCAGCAATTTTCACATTCTTATCAATTGTCACGCGTGGTGAAATCAATCCCCGGACGATTCCGGATATGGGGGATCGAACCTGAACGGAGTCGTTCAATGTTCCCAGAACCTGACCCGTGACCACGAGATCACCAAAGTTCACCGCCCATAATATTTGACCCGGGACAGGCGAATACACCACGCGTTGAACACTGATGCCTCCGATTTCGCCGGGAATACCAGAATTGGCAGCCGCTTCTCCCTGCCATAATACCCGTCCAAGGTCGTGACCGCGCTGGGTTTCGATCACAACTTCACAATTACGACCAACCTCAAAACCGGGTCCCAGTCCAATTGACATGGGGATGTCATGAGGTTTTGAAACGGAAGCATCTTTTATCATCCGGGCATCTACGACTGCGTGTATTTTTTCTGCAAGTGTCGGTGCGAATTCGGTGACGATAAGTGGAATTTTACCTAACGCGATGATTTCACTGGTCTTGGATGCTTCACACCTGACGGCAATCACCTCCTCCACAGCACTTTCACCTTCGAACACGGCATCACTAAAAGTCACCGCCCGGCGAATAGCCAAGGGCACAGCACGCTCAGTCAGAATCACCTGAAAACCGACACGGAATAGCGTTAGTGCCACGGCACTTCCCAATTCTCCAGCGCCTCGCACCCAGATAAGACTGGATTTATACTTATTTACCATGCGATTCCAACCAACGATCCATGTCCAGGGTGATATTCGGGTCATCAACGACCATTGTCTCGACGCTTCCGGCATACTTTTTCAAGATTTCCCGTCCGCCAGTGTCACCGGATAACTTATAAAATTCTGATCGGAGTGTGGAACTGAAGTAGGTCGGATGACCGGGTAGATTTTCAAATTCCGGAACCAGAATTAGTGGCCGATGTTCGGTCATGAAATTCAGTGTAGATTGAATCGTTGTGAGACTCAGGAATGGTTTATCACCCGGCAAAAAACCAAAATAGTCCAATCCCTCCGGCAATGCCCGAATTCCGGTGGACAACGACGAAGCCATGCCACTTATGTAATTGACATTTTCGACGATTTGGAGAGTAGGAGAATCCAGACGTCTCAAAACCTGTCGAGTTTCATCGGCCTGATACCCCAACACAACGACCACTGGAAAACCCAGTGGCAGGAGTGATTCGACTGTTCGTCGAATGACCGATTTGCCATCGATTTCAATGAGCAATTTGTTGGGCGGGTGCCGTCGGGATAGTCCCGCTGCGGCGACAATAAATCCGACTTTCAGACCTTTCATAGAACGATTTCCAGAAAATTGCCGTGCACACTGCCCCAGAATATGGGAGCATCGGTT
>MNWS01000165.1:21944-42434 GCA_001872685.1 Fidelibacterota bacterium CG1_02_48_14 | reverse complement strand
AGCCGTTTACGCTTAACGACATTGCGCTGAGTACTTTTCGTGCCAGGCACCTGGGGTTTGTTTTTCAATTCCATTATTTGTTGCCAGAATTCAGTGCGCTCGAAAATGTGATGATCCCCGGTCGTATTCTCGATGCAAACCTACAGGAATTACGCATTCGCGGTGAGATGTTGCTGGATGCCGTGGGGGTTTCCCATCGCAAAACGCACAAACCCTCTCAGCTCTCTGGGGGAGAGCGTCAGCGAGTCGCGGTGGCGAGGGCATTAATGAATTCTCCAAAACTGATTCTGGCAGATGAACCAACGGGAAATCTTGATCCGGAGAATGGAGAGCGTTTGATGCGGCTGTTTTTGGAGCTGCGAAATGAGTTTAACCAGACATTTATGATAGCCACGCACAACCGGCAATTAGCCGACGCCGCAGATCGCACGGTTCGACTCACGCAAAACGGGCTTGAGATTAACGGTACAATTACTTCTTGATTCACGGCACTTTCCAAAGAGTTTATCGAATTGATGCGGTGTGATTGTTTCTTTACGGAACAATAGAACCTATATTTGATTGAAGCCGCTGAGTCGGATAGGATTTTTGACCGTTAGGTTGATGAAATTAATGGGATTATAAAGGATTCACTTTTGAAAAGTAATTTTAATAAACGACTGCAGTTAGTGATCCAGCTTGCCAAGGAAGAGGCGATTCGCCTCGGGCATGGCTATATCGGGTCTGAACATTTGTTTTTGGGCATTATTCGGCATCACGATAATCGGGCGGTTGAAATTTTGGAATCGCTGAATGTTGATGTCAACGATTTAAAGACCACCATGGAAGATTTAATTCGAACGACCGGTGGAACGATGGTGATGGGAACGTTGCCCTTCACGAAAAGGGCTGAAAGAATTCTGAAAAATACTTATCAGGAAGCGCGTGATCTAAACACCGAAACCGTTGATGTGGAACATCTGTTACTGGCGATTGCCCGGGAACAGGAGGGCGTTGCTGCGGAGGTTTTGGCGCAGTTCAGTATTGATTATGAACTCATTCGTGACGAGTTGGAATTTTCCCCCGGGGCGGAACAGAAAGAGGCTGAGATCCCCAAGGGTAAGGGGAAGTCGAAGACACCGGCGTTGGATCATTTTGGTCGGGACATAACCTCATTGGCTCGGTCCGGAAAATTGGATCCTGTCATCGGGCGTGAGAAAGAAATTGAACGCGTTGCCCAGATATTATCACGCCGGAAGAAAAATAATCCGGTATTGATTGGTGAGCCGGGTGTGGGGAAAACAGCGATTGCTGAAGGTTTGGCGTTGCGTATTAATGGCCGCAAAGTTCCCAGAGTTTTATTTGATAAGCGCATCGTATCGTTGGATTTAGCCTCACTGGTGGCGGGCACAAAATATCGTGGCCAATTCGAGGAACGGATGAAAGCGGTTACGACTGAGCTCGAAAACAACGATAACATTATTCTGTTCATTGATGAATTGCACACGATTGTGGGTGCAGGTAGCGCAAGCGGTTCTTTGGATGCCAGCAACATGTTTAAACCGGCCTTGGCGCGGGGTGATATTCAGTGCATCGGAGCAACAACACTGGATGAATATCGCAAATATATTGAAAAGGATGGCGCACTGGAGCGACGGTTCCAAAAGGTTCAGGTTGAACCACCCTCAGCCACCGAAACGATTCAAATCCTGCATGGATTGAAAGATCGTTACGAGGCGCATCATAATGTTCAATATTCTGACGAAGTTTTGCAAGCGGCGGTGAGTTACTCCATTCGCTACATTTCAGACAAATTCCTTCCGGATAAAGCCATAGATGTCATGGACGAAAGTGGTGCCAGGGTCCATCTGGCAAATGTTGAAATTCCTACAAACATCACCCGGATCGAGAAAGAGCTGGAAGATTTGAGGAATGAGAAGGACGAGGTCGTCAAAGAACAAGAATTTGAAAGAGCTGCAGCTCTGCGGGATAATGAACGCAGACTGGTTCACGAATTACAGGTCGCAAACGATGACTGGATCAAGGAGATGAAGACCAATCCTCCTAAAGTGCTGGTGGAAGATGTGACCGCAGTTGTTTCTCTGATGACCGGAATTCCCCTTCAAAATGTCGCTGAGTCTGAAGCCGAGAGATTGCTCAAACTCGAATCGGAAATTGGTAAGTACCTCGTAGGTCAGGATCATGTGGTGAAGACCCTTGCGCGAACATTGCGCCGTGCCCGGAGTGGGTTGAAGGATCCGAAACGGCCGATTGGTTCATTTCTGTTTTTAGGTCCGACGGGAGTTGGTAAAACCGAGCTGGCAAAAGTTCTCGCCAAGTACATTTATCAGGATGAATCGGCCCTCGTAAAAATTGATATGTCGGAGTACATGGAGCGATTCAATGTGAGTCGTTTGATCGGTGCACCTCCCGGGTATGTGGGTTACGAAGAAGGTGGTGCTTTGACGGAAGCAGTGCGGCGGCGTCCTTATAGCGTAGTGCTTTTCGATGAAATTGAAAAAGCGCACCCTGAAGTCTATAACATGCTGCTCCAGATAATGGATGAGGGAACGCTCGCTGATAGTCTTGGACATAATGTTGACTTCAAAAATACGATCCTGATTATGACGTCCAACCTGGGTATGCGGAATCTCGGAAAACCCAACATCGGGTTCAGCGAGGATGGTGGTGATAAAACCGGTGTCTCAGCAGATGACAGCAAAATCCTGAAAGAGATGAAGGAAATCTTTAAACCTGAATTTTTGAATCGATTGTCTGAGACCCTTATTTTCAAACCACTGACCCGTGAGGAATTAGTCCAAATCGTTGATATTCTTTTACTTGAAGTGAGTGGGTACGCGGCTGACCAGCAAATTCATATCGAACTGGAACAACCAGCCAAAGAGTACCTTATCGAAAAAGATTACAACATCGAATATGGTGCTCGGCCATTAAGGCGTGAGATCCAAAAAAGGATCGAGGATCCTATCGCTGAACTCATGCTCAAAGGGAAAATTAAGCCAAATTCAAAAGTGGTCATCTCGGTTAAGAATGGTGAATTGAATTTCGCCCCGGAGCATCAGGATAATCAAGTCGCCAAACAATCGACCCAGGAGACAGTCGCTTAGATAATTTTGTTCTGGCATACCAATCATCGTCTTTCTTGTTAAGTTTCACCATTTTAGCGCCATATCAGCAGGTAACAATCCAAATGTCTGCTGATATGGCGCGTAAGTTTTAATGGCACAGCCTTTGAGCCAAATCACCTTACGAAAAATGCCAGCCGAAATGACTGGTAGATATTTGAGAGAATTTTGATTTGAATGCGTGGGTGACGAAAAGTCAGAACGGCGGTCACTCCCAGAGAAAAGGAACGGATATTATGGGAAAAGTAATTGGAATTGATTTAGGAACGACTAACAGTGTCGTTGCTGTAATGGAAGGCAAAGACCCTGTCGTCATAACGAACTCTGAGGGTGGTCGGACGACCCCTTCGGTTGTTGCGTTCACAAAAGATGGAAATCGATTGGTTGGTCAACCGGCGAAACGTCAGGCGATCACCAATCCGCACAATACGATCTATTCGATCAAGCGGTTCATGGGTCGTAAGTACAATGAAGTGAAACAAGAGTTATCGGAAGTACCCTATAAAATTGAGAGTGGCGCGGGCAATCGTTGCCAGGTGAAAATTGACGATAAAACCTACACACCGCCAGAAGTCTCAGCAATGATTCTTCAAAAAATGAAGCAAACTGCTGAAGAGTACCTGGGTGAAAAAGTGACCGACGCCGTGGTTACTGTCCCTGCATATTTCAACGACGCACAGCGTCAAGCCACAAAAGATGCGGGTGAAATTGCCGGTTTGAATGTGTTGCGAATTATCAATGAACCAACCGCCGCTTCTCTGGCATATGGCCTTGATCGGAAAAAAGATGAGACTGTTGCGGTGTTCGATCTTGGTGGTGGAACGTTTGATATTTCGGTCCTGGAAATTGGTGACGGCGTCTTTGAGGTAAAATCCACCAATGGTGACACACACCTCGGTGGAGACGATTTCGATCAGAAATTGAGTGATTGGATGGTTACGGAATTCAAGAAATCAGAAGGCATTGATCTTCGTAAAGATGCAATGGCTATGCAGCGATTGAAAGAAGCTGCTGAAAAAGCCAAAATTGAACTTTCGTCTTCAGCCAGCACCGATATTAACCTGCCGTATATCACCGCAGATAACACCGGACCGAAACATTTAGCGCTGAAACTTTCCAGGGCCACTTTCGAAAATCTCTGTCATGATCTTTTCGAGAGACTGAAAGCGCCCTGTAATTCAGCGATTAAGGATGCCGGTCTGAAAGTCGACCAGATTGAGGAAGTAATCCTGGTGGGTGGTTCAAGCCGCATTCCCAAAGTTCAGGAAATTGTTAAGGAAATTTTCAAAAAAGAACCTAACCGCAGTGTCAATCCTGATGAAGTTGTTGCCATGGGCGCGGCCATCCAGGCTGGCGTTTTATCTGGTACGGTCTCAGATGTTCTATTGTTGGATGTCACGCCCCTGTCATTGGGTATTGAAACTTTGGGCGGTGTGATGACCAAGTTAATTGATCGCAACACCACAATTCCCACCAAGAAGAGTGAGGTCTTCAGTACCGCTGCAGACAATCAGACACAGGTTGAAATTCATGTTCTCCAGGGAGAGCGGGATATGGCCGTTCATAATCGGACATTGGGACGATTTATCCTTGACGGAATTCCACCTGCGTTGCGTGGTATGCCGCAAGTTGAAGTCGCCTTCGACATTGATGCAAATGGCATTCTCAATGTTTCTGCGAAAGATAAGGCAACGAACAAAGAACAAAGCATTCGCATCGAGGCTTCAAGCGGCTTGACCGATGAAGAAAAAGAAAAAATGGTGAAAGATGCGGAATTGCACGCTGAAGAGGACAAACTGGAAAAAGAGTTGGTTAATACCAAGAATCAGGCTGACTCACTGGCCTACCAGACTGAGAAAAATCTTAAAGAATATGGGGACAAAGTTGATGCTGCCCTCAAATCTGAGATTGAAGAGAAGGTGAAAGCCTTGAAACAAACCGTCACTGGAACTGATAAGAACGCTATTGAAAAGGCAGTGAACGAGTTGAATGAAAGCTGGAATAAAGCGTCCAGTGCCATGTATGAAGCAGCCAAGGCAGCAAACCCTCAACCGCAGGCGGAATCTACTGAATCACATGCCCCGGAAAATGGAAAAACCAAGGGAGATGGGGAAGTAGAAGAAGCGGATTTTGAGGTCGTAGATGAAAGTGATAAGAAGAACTAAGTAATAATAAACCGGATTTTTTTCAGAAGGGGCAGCATGAGCTGTCCCTTCTCATTATTTGGCGAAATTTTGAGGTAGGTATAGAATTGGCTGGGGTACACACCTAAATTTAGACCTATTATGACAGACAAAGTCCATAAAGAGCTCGATTTTTTTAAATTGGTAAGGCGGAGCCTGATAGCCGGGTTATTTCTGGTTATTGCGTTTATGACCACCATTTTATTTTTTACAGATCGCCTCTCTGATTTGATTGTAGGCGGAGCAAACCAATTCCTGGAATCAAAACTACATCTCTACATATCCGGAGAAATAGAAGGGTCCTTATTTAAGGACGGGTTGAAGATAGCGAATTTTAAACTGTCAGAAATTGGATCCGACAATCTCTTAATATCAGCTGATGAGTTCAATGTCGGTCTGCATTGGTCTTCAGTTTTCAAGCAGAATGTCATTCTGTCTCATGTAAAGATGAATCAGGCAATCATTGATTCAAATCTCTGGAAATGGCGTGCACCTGTTGGCGAGAGCAAAACCAAAATCAATCTAATTTTTCACACACTTTCGCTGAACAACATGACAGTCTTTTTACCATCAGGCACTAAATCAGACAGCATTTTAGTTGAACTTTATCGTGGAAGCGGATGGCTGTTGGATGGCATCGCATATTTTAAAACTGATTCCGGAATCGTACAAATCGGGTGGCCACTGAATCAAAAAGTACAGTTCTCCGGCGGTGCAAGCTTTGATGCGGCGTCATCCGGCCAGTTAATCGATTTCGGAGTTCAAATTGCAGCCGGATCCGCGCTAATTGTCGCAGATTGGCAAGGAGATTCGCTGACCAGTAACGTGCAGATTCCCAAATTTGACCTCAACCAGATCATCAACAAGGATTCCACGAGATGGCCTTTTCAACAATTCACACTATCCGATATTGACATTGATCTATCACGCAAAGCTCAATTCTGGACCGGTGATGGTGTGGGAAATATTTCTATCAATCAGCACGAATCAAAATTTGACAACGCCCATTTGACATGGGATAGTACTGGGTTCACTGGCAATGCAAAAATGACTGACAGCAAGGAAACCGTCCAACTTTCAGGGCGAATCCATCCCAACGGCGGCTTGGAAATCTCTGGTGATGTCGCAAACCTTGACCTATCACAAGACTTTAAAAAAATACCCGCCAGGGACATAACCGGAAAATTCAATGTAGCAGGAAACAAAAAATCGCAACATTCCACCATTCATCTGACTCATTTTTCCATCGGATCCTATCAATTCGATGAGTTAAAACTCAGAGTTACACGCGATGGTGGCAATCACTTCACAATTGATACGCTCAACATGTTTGTGGAAGGTTCTCAAGTCGCCCTTTTTGGGGCGATTTCTCCCGATGGTCTGTCTTTGAAAGGGACCGTGAATCTGGATGACATTTCAAAATGGGTAAATGTGACCGGTTCGTCGGTTTTACAAGGATCAGCCGATATTGATCTGACTATCCTGGGGACACTTGAGAGTCCCGAAATTGAAGGCACCTTCATGCAAAATGATTTGGGACTATCTAAAAGACTTACAGCAACCGGAGTCGGTAAATTTAATGTCCAGAAGAAGAATAATCGTTGGGAAGGCGATTTGGTAGTGCAAGCGGAACAGGGGACTGTCCTCGGAGATTCACTTTCGAGTTTAATGCTGTCAGCAGACCTGACGGGGGACAAAATTACCTTGAGAAATTTGAATATTCGCAGTGACCGCTACATTCTGACTGGCGACGGATTTATTTCAAAAGACAGTATCCGATTGAATCGGTTGAATCTCATGTTTAACAAATTGTCCCTGGCACTGGCAGAACCACTGATGGCCTATCGTGAAAATGCATCCGATACAACCTGGGCAATACCCCGGAGCGTCATTAGCATAAATCGTGGCGGTTTGGCTTTGCAGGGGCAGATTTCAAAATCAGGCATCCTGGATCTGGATGTTGATGGCGAACTCATTTCAGTATCCTTGTTGGCAGGTGTGCTGAATTTGGATTTTCCCCTCAGTGGTGACATCAGTGGTCAACTGACGGTCACTGATAAATATTCGAATCCCACAATTACGGCAAACCTGGAATGGAATAAGCCGGTATTTAGCCAATTGACCGCGGACAATTTGACGGTTGATGGTGTCCTGAATAACCACCAACTTCAGATCACTCAGGCTGAAATGACATTAAATAACAGCAAAGCGTTTTTAAGCGGGATCATTCCGGTCGGTTTTACGAAACAACAATGGGAACTGGCGCGATTCCAACCACAACTATTTACCATCAAATTGACCAATTATCAGATGAAAGATTTGCTGATTACAAAATTTCACCAAACACCAATTGGAGGGGTCGTTTCGGGTTCGATGAATATCCGGGGGACAGCTAAAGAAACCATCCTGGATGGGGATTTATCAGTCAAAGAGGGACATTTTGGGAAAATTGAATTCAACCAGGGTCTGGCCATTCTGAATTACCAGAAGGGTATCATCAGTTTTGATACGATGGGTGTGATAACGAACTGGGGTGTTGCCAGTGGTTCCGGATACCTATCCGCATTTTTTGATCTCAGACCGGATATTCGGACACCAAGTGTTGAAAATCCCATGGATATGACATTTAAGGGTAACTTTTCACAGTTGAAATTCCTCTCTGAATACATTGGTGGTCTGGATGACATTTCCGGTGAATTCACAGGGGATATGCATTTATATGGTACGTATCGGAATCCCATACGCGATATGAAATTGCGTGGTCATCACGCCATTGTGACGATGGCTTTTTTGGATAATAAAATCACTGACATCCATACAGAAATCACCATGCAGAATAACATTATGACAGTGAATCATTTCACGGGGAAAATGCGGTATAATGAAAGAACGGTTTTACAGCGAGGAGGCTTTGTACCAACCGTTACTAAACTTTTTGGCACATTGGTGGGTATCCAAAATGAGAATCAGTACAAGGGAGACATCCAAATCACCGGCATCGGCGATTTTACCAGCTTTTTCCATCCCAGGTTCAATATTCGACTCACGGGAGACGAAATTTACTACCGAAATATTGCCGGCGGTGTTGAAGCAATTTCTGACATGAATATGACGATCGAAGGGCAGGATACACTTCGCATCAATGCGGAAATGCCGGTTGTGAACGCCATTTATTATGCGGATTTTTCCTCACGACAGACCTACGATGTTAAGACGGTACCGGTTACACAGACCGCCCGCAAACCTCCCCGCTATAATTTGCATACTACCTTTGACAGCAATCTCCGGATCGACAATAATTACATGTCCAGCGAATTCGATGGTGATCTGTATTTACTTGATTATGGCGATGGGCACCTACGTTTTAGCGGTACTTTGGATGCCATTGAGGGGGGGAAATTTTATTACTTAGGGAATATCCTGACAATCACTCATGGTACTTTGTCATTTGATCCGGTTGAATTTAATCCAACAATGAGTTTTACAGTGAAAACGACGATAGATGGTAAAGAGGAATTGTTGATGCTCACTGGCGATTTGAAGGAACCACAACTAAGCCTTGATCCGGAATCAACCACCAACCTGACCATGGATGACATTTTGACCTATCTGACTTTGAATCAGAAAATTAGTGGTGGACTTACTTTGGAAGCGAATAGTTTCAGGGATCCGGTGAGTTCATACGTGGGGATTCTCGCTACCAAGGAACTTGAAAAATTGGGTGGACAGGTTTTCGGGCTGGATATTGTTGATCTAAAGAGTGGTCTGTCATTGAGCGATACAACGAGGATTTTGCTGGGTCAGCGCATTTCCAGAAATTTGAAAATGACCTATGAAACCGATTTTTTACTTCTCCAACCGAATCCGGATTATCAGTTTGGAATGGAGTATCGTGTGAACAAGAATTTGTCAATTATCGGGAAAGTTGATCAGGACGGATTGGTTGATTTGAGGAGTCGCCTACGCTACAATTATTAATCACGCGCGGGATGCTTATCCCGATCATTCTTCTCTCCATGATTACTGCCACATTAGGCCAGGCTGCACCGAGTGTTGTTTTTGATGGTGCTGAAATTGGCTCGATAAAATTTACCGGTAATGAAGCTATCAGCAATTCTGATCTGAAGGATCTGCTGACAATACACGCCCGTATTCTTTGGGGTATTCGCGCAGGCTCCCCTTACAATTTCAGGCAGGTAAACCGGGAGAAGGCAATTCTCGCAAATTACTACCGTCAGTTTGGATTCCTGGATGCCGTCGTGAATGACACCCTCACCGCGCTGGAAAAAAATCGGATTAAAGTTGAATTTCGCATCACAGAGGGCAAACAATACTATCTGAAAGGGTTTAATCTGAGGGGGAATAAAGTCATTCCAACTGCCGATTATATCCGTGAGTTAAAACTTCGACCCGGCATTCCATTCAGCCGTTATGAAATTCAAAACGGACTGCAACGCCTGGTTCGGCGGTATGAGACAATCGGGTATCCTGGTGTATTTATTCAGGATAGTGTAGCAGTGAGTGATTCCGTTGAATTGTTCATAAAGATATTTGAGGGTGATTTCACGCGAATTGGTCGTGTTGTGATTGGAGAAGCACCCGGTGTCGAGCAATCAATCATAAAACGAGAGGTTGTCATTGGCAACGGTGACATGTACAACATTGATTTGATTGAGGAGTCACAGCGGAGATTATTTGAAACAGGACTTTTTAATGGCGTGAACATTACCTCATCAGATCTGGATACGGTGGCTGACATCGTCAATCTCAATATTGATTTGATTATGAGTAAATTCAGGTCAGTTGATTTTGACTTTGGATTGAAGCAGGAAGCACTTAAAGAATATGCAGATCCACTGTTGAATTTGAATGTTGAAGGTGGTTGGCGGCATAAGAATATTGATCAGGCCGGACGCAAGCTCCAGGTAAGCTTGTCTGCAAGTACTCGGTTTCCTGAAATTTACCTCCCCCAAAAATTCAGAGGTGACATTATATTCACCGAACCCTGGTTGCTAAAATTTCGGACACCTACCTCAGTAAACCCTTTTTTCGAATATCAGGATTGGTCTGGAATCTATGGTGCTGGTTCATTTCACCGAAAGTATGGTCTGCAGATCACCTCGCTTTATCGTTGGTTTCGTACGGTACAAGCCCGGGGGCAGCTTGAGTGGAGCAAGGTTCAGACTCAGGGCATTTCCAATGAGGAAGATAAGCCAATAGAACAGCGCATTTACAGTCTGATCCTTCGTCTGGACAGGAAGAACAATTTTTTTACGCCTTCTGAAGGATACCTTTTTGAAATTAAGCCCAAACTCATGGGTGCATTTCTCGGTGGAACTCACCATTTCGTCCAATTGGAGACATCCTATAGCCGGTACCATCGACTATTTGGTCGCGTCGTTGGTGCTGCAAGAGTCGTCACCGGAATCACTCGGGTCCTGCCCCAGGATACCAGTGGTGTGGTCCCCATCAATCATCGCTTCTATCTGGGTGGAAATAGTTCAGTTCGTGGTTACCAAAATCAGCAATTAGGTCCACTCAGCCTTGAAGAGGGAAATATCGTTCCACTGGGTGGAAATTTTGAAGTATATGGAAATTTTGAAATACGATTCCCCATTGTCTGGATCATTGGTGGAGAGGTATTTTTTGATTGGGGTAATCTTTGGACCGATCCAAAGTTCGCAAACATCGGCGACATTAAGCTGGCGACGGGTTTTGGCATCACCTTCGCCACACCCATCGGTCCGGCCAGAATAGATTTTGGCAAGCCATTGAATGATTCATCTTACGGAACGGGCTGGAATATTCACGTTGCGATCTCACACGCGTTCTGATAGCTGATTGAGCAGATCGTCCCGAATAGCAGAAAGTAAGATTATTACTTTCCAATGATAATGGATACAGAATCGCATTTGATATACTTGGGGGTTGAAAAAACGACCATAAACAGCGCCATATTCCGGGTGCTGCAGAGGGCATTAAAAATTGAATTTGAGAAGCAGTGAGGTTGAATTTAATCGGTACTATTTTTATGGGAACCTCAGACGGCGATTACCAGTACAAAGCGTAAATCAGTGAAGAAGTTCGTTGATAATGGTTGTCAAGCTGCGGTGCGAAATCAATATTTCGCGGATTCACAGGATAACGACCACTGATCGAATAGGAGAAAAGGGAATCATGTTGAAAAAAAGTTTAATGTTGATGTTAGGCGCGCTTTTATTAGTCGGATGCGGCCGGAAATCCTATACTGAGTTAATCACCGCTGGTGATGAATTCATGAATAACAATGATACCCGTCAGGCTTTAGAAGCCTATCGTGAAGCATTGAGTGCGGCAGATCTGCCTGATCAGAAAATTGAGGTCGCCACGAAATTAGGCGACATTTTTACCCAACAACTTCCGAACCAGGACAGTGCGGGTGTTTATTATGCAGTCGTTTTGGATTACCCCGATGAACTGAATTCCGAGTCCTTACGGAATTTTACCAAGAAAATCTATGAAGCCGGAAATTACGGTGCCGCGGTACGTGGTTATTCCCTGTGGCTCGAGAGATATTCGGAAGATCCGTTAGCTCCGAGTATGACTTATGATTTAGCGGAACTCTACCACAAGCATATCCGTGATCTGATTCGTGCTGTGGAACTGTATGACGCCGTCGCTCAGAAGTACGGCACCTCCAGTTTTGCACCCAAAGCATTATTCTCGGAAGGCTACGTCTACGCCAATGAGTTGAAGAATTTTGACAAAGCACGTTCAATTTACCAGACCTTCCTCACGGCATATCCGGAACACGAGATGGTGCCGTCTGTCGAATTTGAATTGAAATATTTGGGAAAAACAATTGAAGAAATCCCGGAATTAAAACACCTGATGAGTGGAAAGACGGCTGAGACTCAGGTAGCTGGTACCGGCAAAAAGTAGACATTAATTCAATTAAAGATAGGGCACTGAATCGTTTATGGTTTTTGATCTTGCACAAATAAATGAAGAAATACAGCGGAAAAGTCAATTTGTAGAATTAATTGAATCCGAAATAAGCAAAGTAATCGTTGGTCAGAAATATCTGATTCGGAGATTGCTGGTAGGCTTGTTGGCCAATGGGCATATTCTCCTGGAAGGCGTTCCGGGACTAGCCAAAACACTTGCCGTTCGTTCACTTGCCACACTCATCAAGACCAACTTTCAGCGTATACAATTTACGCCCGATCTGCTTCCGGCTGATCTGCTGGGCACCTTGATTTATAACCAGAAAACGGGTGATTTCCTGATAAAGAAGGGACCACTTTTCAGTAATATCATTTTAGCTGATGAAATCAACCGTGCACCGGCGAAAGTTCAGGCAGCCTTATTGGAAGCCATGCAGGAGCGTCAGATCACCATCGGCGAAGAATCCTTCAAATTAAATGACCCCTTTCTAGTTTTGGCTACACAGAATCCAATTGAACAAGAGGGCACCTATCCGCTTCCGGAAGCTCAAGTTGATCGTTTTATGCTCAAGGTGAAAATCAACTATCCCAATGAAGCAGATGAACTTGAAATCATCAAACGCATGGCGCATCCGAAACCGCTTGTAGAATTGCATCCCGTCATCACGCCCGAACAGATTCTCGAAGCCCGTGAAGTGGTTGATCATATCTATATGGATGAAAAAATTGAACGGTATATCGTGTCGCTGGTTTTTGCCACACGGACTCCTGGGAAATATGGATTGGGTGAATTGACTGATCTGATCCAATTCGGCGCTTCACCCCGCGCCTCCATCAATTTGGCACTCGCCGCAAAGGCACACGCGTTCATCAACCATCGGGGTTATGTCACGCCGGACGATATTCGCGCAATCGGCATGGATATTTTGCGTCATCGGGTACTCGTGACCTATGAAGCCGAGGCTGAGAACATGACCAGCGAAGATATTGTAACACGCGTGTTCGAAACGATTGAGGTTCCGTAACCAGATTCATTTTTCTGATAATTTTGCACCGGGTATCCTAAAATAAAAAGTGAAGCACATTAGCGATTTGACACGCCATTTAGCATGATCCCAAAAGAAATTCTGAAAAAAATCCGCCGACTTGAGTTTTCAACCCGGCATCTGGTCAATGAAGTTTTCGGCGGAGAATATCATTCGGTTTTCAAAGGACGCGGAATGGAGTTCGCCGAAGTCCGGGAATACCTGCCCGGCGATGACATTCGGTCGATTGACTGGAATGTCACTGCCCGTACCGGTAAGCCGCATGTGAAACTGTTTGATGAAGAGCGAGAACTTACGGTCATGTTGCTCGTGGATGCATCGGCATCGGGAGCGTTTGGGAGTCGTGATCGGATGAAGCGCGAAGTGGCAGCCGAGCTCTCCGCCGTTCTGGCATTTTCAGCGATCAATAACAATGATAAAGTGGGTGCTATCATCTTCACCGACACGGTGGAAAAATACCTTCCGCCACGCAAAGGTCGTCATCATGTCCTGCACGTGATACGCGAATTATTATACCACGAACCCCGGAGCAAGGGAACGAACATTGGCGCTGCGGTTGAATTCATGTCAAGTGTGATGCGACATCGGGCGGTTGTTTTCCTGATTTCCGATTTTTTATCAACCGGATTTGAAACGCCTATCCGGATCGCAGCCCGGCGTCATGATTTTATCACCATCCGGCTGTTCGATCCACTGGAGCAAACCTTACCAAATGCCGGGTTGATTCAAATTCACGATGCGGAAACAGGGGACATTGCCCTGATTGACACCAGCAATGAGCGCTTTCGAAAAAGTTATTTTGAACGCAATCACCAGCGTGTGTCATCGTTGGAAAACTATTTCCGCAGCAACAAGTTGGACTATCTCGCCTTGAATACCACCGTATCGTATGTGGAGCCATTGGAGAAGTTTTTTAAAGCACGGGCCAAGCGGGTTCGCTAGAGTCGTCCTGAAAGAAAAATGAAATGGTCTTGAGTTCGGTTCAAAATATTTTCAATATTCTGGTGGGAAAGCGTGAAAACAAACGCTTGTCAAGACTGTTGCTTCTAATAACCTGGCTAATAGCGTTTGGACTGCAGGCTCAAGAAATTCACTCCACTGTCACCCTGGATACGACCGATGGGACACTGGGCGATGTGTTTCATGTTAGCTGGGTGGTTGATCATCCGGCAGATGCAGTGCTTGAATTCCCCTTGTTGGATACCCAGGTCGCCACTTTTGAAGTCTTGGAACAAGGCAACGCCGCTCCAAGACCAACTGCCAGCGTCAAACAGTTTACGGTGGCTGTGTATGATTCTGTGGGTCCCCACGATTTCCCGAATCAAACTGGTTTTGTTATCACGGGTGACGACACCCTCAAGATCAATTTACCTGGTTTCAGAATCAATATTCATTCTGTCCTGACAGGTCAGGATTCCACCTTTCGTTCCATCAAACCCCTGCATGATGTGCGTTTACCGTTCAACTGGTGGATTCTATTCTGGATATTTTTGGTGACGATCCTGGGTTATCTGGCTTATCGTTTCCTACCCAAACCCGGGCATCGCGCTCATCAGAAAAAAACGAAAATCGTGATTACTCCGCCCGAAGATGCTCATCTGGTTGCTCTGCGTGAGTTGAACGCATTGGGAGAAACCGATTTTCTGATCAAAGGTGAATTCAAATTATTTTACTCGGTACTGACCACGATTATTCGGCGTTATTTTGAGCATCGCTTTTTAATAGATGCACTGGAAATGACCACCTCTGAAGTTTTACAAGCTTTAGAATCGGGTGTGATGGATTCCGACGAGACGCGAGCGACAAAAATTATTTTAGAAAAAGGGGATTTGGTCAAGTTCGCAAAGTATATCCCTGAGGTCCGTGATGCAGAAGCATCCCTTGTGAATGCGATCAATATCGTTGAAGCAACCAAGGTGCTACACACAACGAGCAACCCCAAATCCGACAAAAAACCACCCATCAATGTGGAGGATAAACATGATTGAAGTTCAAAATGTTAGTAAATCCTACGGTCCGGTGCATGCTGTAAAGGATGTCTCCTTTTCCGTTCAAAAAGGTGAGATACTGGGTTTCCTGGGTCCCAATGGCGCTGGAAAAACAACCACCATGCGGATTCTCGCCTGTTTCATGCCAGCCACCAGTGGAACTGCAAAAGTTGCGGGATACGATGTTTTTGACCAGGCGATGGATGTCAAGAAACGCATCGGCTACCTGCCTGAAAATCCACCTCTATACATGGAACAGACGGTTCGTGATTACCTGCGGTTCGTCGCCGGTATCAAGGGGATTAGCGCCAATTTGGTTCAACAGAAAATTGACCGCGCATTGGAATTAACATCAACAACGGAAGTCAGTCAGCGCATTATTGGGAAGTTATCAAAGGGATTTCGTCAGCGTATCGGTTTGGCTCAAGCGCTGATTCATGAACCTGAAATTCTGATTTTGGACGAACCAACGGTAGGATTGGATCCGGCTCAGATTATTGAGGTCCGGGAGCTGATTAAGAACCTGGCTGGCGATCACACCATCATCCTTTCCACCCATATCCTGCCGGAGGTTGAACAGACATGTGACCGGGTTGTCATTATCAACAAAGGCCAGGTCGTGGCAGAAGACACGACAGCCGGATTAACCCATAAACTACAGGGCGTCTCGTCCGTCCGAATCGAAGCCGTCGGTGATCCGGAGGCCATTAAGGTCGTGCTGGGTTCGATTCAGGGGGTTGCCAAAGTAACCCATACTGCCGGCGCTTACATGGTGGAATCCATGGCTGAAAAGGACGTGCGGGGCGAGCTTGCCAGGGCGATGGTGAAAAATGATTTCACCTTGCTGAGCTTGCAATCAGTGGGCATGAATTTGGAAGAAATCTTCCTTCAGTTGGTGAAAACTGAGAATGGTGATGGGAGAATCGAAGCATGAGAAATTTTGTTACAATATTTCGTCGTGAATTAAACGCCTATTTTGTGTCGCCAATGGCGTATGTGGTGATGGTATTCTTTTTCGCACTGGCATCCGTATTCTTCTACCTGTTTTTAGCGTCATTTCTGCAAAATCAACAGATGATACAAATGCAAGCGCAACAGAGCGGCCGGTTTCAGCCGGTGAATGTCAATTTGATGTTGATTCGCGGGTTGCTGATGAACTTGTCACTCATATCGCTTTTTATGATTCCCATGATCACCATGCGTTCCTTTTCTGAGGATAGACGCAACGGGACGATGGAGCTTTTACTGACCTCACCCCTCACAAACTGGCAGATCATTCTGGGGAAATATTTTGCGGCACTAACGCTTTACGCCGCTATGATTGGCACAACCCTGGTCTACATGGTGATCCTGTTCGTTTACGGTGATCCTGAATTATTGCCGATTATCAGCGGCTATTTAGGACTATTCCTGTTTGGGGCGGCATTGGTGGCCATTGGCATATTCGTCAGCAGCCTGACTGAGAATCAGCTGGTCGCCGCGTTGGTGACATTTGTGGTAATGTTGCTGCTCTGGTTGGTTGGTGCTCTGGGGACCTTTAACAGTACGAACTGGACGCAACAGGTGCTTCAATATCTCTCGACGATTGAACATCTGGATGATTTCGTCAAGGGCGTATTCGATACGCGCCATCTGGTCTATTATGTCACGCTAGCCTTTTTTGGGCTATTCCTGACCTATCAATCTGTTGAATCAACGCGGTGGAGGGGCTAATCATGCAGAAATTATGGAAAAATCTTCTGTGGATCGGCATGATCGGAATGATTGCTGGTTTGGTTTTATATAGTGTTGCCGGCATTTGGAAATGGTACGCTACCACGATCGAAATTGTAGGCCTGGCTCTGGTGTTTGGTACAATCTTCGTGAATTTCAAAGCGGTTTTGCAGACATTGGGGCGGCGCTCCACCAAGTATGGGATTAGTATGGTATTGGGTGGCCTATTCGTTCTGGGCATTCTCGCCGCCGTCAATTTCTTTTTCTTCAGGAATAATTATCGATCGGACTGGACCAATCAGAACTCGTTTTCTCTGTCGGACCAGACAACTAAGATTTTGAAGAGTCTCGATAAAGAGGTTCAGGTGAAGGCATTTTGGAACGACAATGACAATGCCAAAACACAGATCATGGAATTATTCAACGAGTACAACAATGTCTCGCCAAAATTCCAGTTCGAGTTCCTGGATGTGGATAAAAATGCCGATGTCGCGCAACAGGTTTACCAGATTGAAAAATATGGGACCATCATTTTCTCCACGGCAACCAAAGAGGAGCGATGGGAACCCAATCCGGCCATGGGTGGATCTCGTCCTCCCCAGGAAGAGGACATTACAAATACGCTGTTGAAGGCTATTCGTGATGAGCAAAAAACGGTTTATTTCGTGACTGGCCATGGTGAAGGCGATCTTGATGATGCCCAATCGCGAGAAGGGTTTGGCATCGCGAAGGCTGAGTTGGAGAAGGAATTCTACGCTATTAAAACCTTGGATTTAATGGCCATTGATGTCATTCCGACGGATGCCTCTGCCGTGGTTGTGTTAAGTCCGGATAAGGCTTATATGACGCACGAGAACCAGGCATTAACACAATATCTGAAAAATGGTGGAGGTGTGGTAGTCTTGCTGGATCCGACACCGAAACCCGATTTTAAGGACTTTTTGTCACCATTTGGAATAACACCTGATCAAGATGTGGTCGTTGATCCGTCGCTGGAGAATCGTCTGTTTGGCGGGAATCCCGGAATGCCGTTGGTGCGCCAATATGGTGATCATCAAATCACCAAGGATTTTCCTTATGCCACAGTCTTTTCGATGACGCGATCACTGCAGGTCAGCGGTAGTGCACAGCCTTTGGCGATAACAAGTAATAATGCATGGGGTGAAACCGATTTGGCCAATCTGCAGAATGGTGTTTCCCAAGGGAGCACAGACATTCCCGGCCCTCTCAATATTGCCGTCGTTACCACTGTTCCGTCTGATTCAACCGATGGCAAAGCGGGCCGTCTCGTTGTCGTGGGTGATTCGGATTTTGCAACCAACATCCAATTTAATAATCAGGGTAATGGCAACTTTTTCACCAATATCGTATCCTGGCTTGCCGAAGATGAGGATTTGATTTCAGTCACGCCCAAGCAGATGGAAAATATACCCTTAGCGATGACCGCCGGGGACTTACGAGTCGTTGTATATGCGATTATTTTGTTCGGCTTGTTGATTATCGGGCAGGGGATCCGTATCTACCTGAAGCGGAGGAAGTAACGGACCATGAAACCCAAACAATTACTTCTCTATTTTTCTCTGTTCATTGTCATCGGCGGCTTTGTTTACTTCTATGAATATGAAGGTGGTCAAACCCGGGAAGCCGCGCAAGAGTGGGCTAACAAGACCTTTAAAATCGCATCACCAGACTCGATTGTCGGCCTTTCCATCCAGAACGCCAAAGGAACATATTCAGCAGTCCGAATGGGTGAAGATTGGGAAATTAATGCGCCGTTGAATACCGCAGGTGAAGCTGCTCAATGGAATGGTATTGCCGGCAAAATTGCGGAAGCCACGACGGATCGTGAAATCACGGATAAACTCACCAATCTTGGCGCTTACGGTCTGGATAATCCGAGAGTTACGGTGAAAATGACCTTAGGGGATGGCTCGCAAAAGACATTGCTGGTGGGTTACGAAAGCAAAGTGAGTAAGGGCGGAGCAACGACGTTTGTGAAATGGGCTGATTCCACACGGATTGTCACCACCAGTAATTCATTGTTCACTCAACTGGATAAATCACTTTTCGATTTACGGAATAAATCAATTTTTTCAGTAGATCAACCCCGGGTTGGTAAAATCACGTTGGTGGGTGATAAAGAAAAGGTTGTTCTGGAGAAGATTGCGAACCGGTGGATGATAACGGAACCTGTCCTGTTACCGGCAATGCCCAATGCTATCAGCAGCATGATTTCTGGTTTCAATGGCTTGAAGGCGCGTGATTTTGTTGAAGAAGAACCGACTTCGCTTAAACCCTATCAATTGGATAAATCTGCCCGTCGAGTCATTTTTCAATATGATGATGGTTCCACCCGTGAGGAAATCCGGATTGGTAAGCAACGGTCCGAGGATGAATTGTTCATCCATTGGTTGGGGAAGCATCCTGTTGCAATTATTGATACCAATCAGGCCAAGCGCTTTGCGAAAAGTGCATTTGATTTTCAGGAGAAAAAACTGAAGTCTTTCGATATGAATTTGGTTGATCGTTTTACCATTGTGGGTGAAAATCCGCTGGCTATTCACAAGAAAGATTCCACCGGCTGGTTCAGTTCAAACGGTGATTCGCTGGATACCGAAAAAGTCGAAAGTTTGTTGCGCAGTCTGAACACACTTCAAGCGGATAAAGTCGGAGATTACAATGCCAGTAATTTGGTGCAATATGGATTGTCTTCCCCAAAAATGGTAATTAATGCGTATCATCAAGACACGGTGTTAGCCTCAATTTTGGTAGGGGCAGAGACAACGGATGAATTTTTTGTGAAAGCTGCTGATAGTCCGCATGTTTATGTTGTTCAAAATTGGCGCATTAAAAACCTGCAAAAATCAATCGAATCGCTTCAATAAATATTGGATTAAATCTGAATAGCAAAGCCTCCCGGTTGGAGGCTTTGCTTTGATCAATAGTGGTTAATCATGAATCTCATTATTAAAAACATGAATAGGTTGAATGATTAATAATACTCAGAAAAATATCTTTGAATGGCGATCTGGTTTGGGCTAAATTTGTCTATGATAATTGTTGGGCAATTTAATTGTAAATGAAAGGATGTTAGTATGGGTTTTGAGGCTTATACACCCAAACGTGGTGGACGCGGTAAAGGTTTGGCAATCAGTTTTAGTCCATCAGGCAGAATCGGATTTAGTCGTGCATTGTATGATGCACATTTGACCAAAACGACTCATGTGGAATTGTTTTATGACCGGGCACGGAATAAAGTTGGTATCAAACCGACCAAGCGAAACAGTTCCAGTTCGATTAAGCTTCCAACCATCGGAGAGAAGAAACCATGTGCAATCATGGGTAAAGGTTTCTATAAAGCCTTTGGTTTGACCTTCGAGAAACTCAAAAAAGTGACACCCACTTTTGATGAAGAAAAAGGCATGCTGATTGTTGACCTGAACAGTTAAAGTCATTTCGAACCTGATTCATAAAAAAGCACCTGGAAAGGTGCTTTTTTTATTTTTTTT
>MNWS01000165.1:181-21931 GCA_001872685.1 Fidelibacterota bacterium CG1_02_48_14 | reverse complement strand
AATTGGAAAAAATTCATAAGCTAACCGGCAGTTTGTGAACTACGGTGGCGGATGCCTGAGCTGTAGGGAAGATAATCATATCCGCAATCTGGACATGGGGCGGGCGCGTGGCTGCGTAAAGAATCGCATCCGCTATATCATCCGCAATCAAAGGCTCATAACCCTGGTATATTTTTGACGCACGTTCCGTATCACCCTGAAACCGCACAAGGCTGAACTCCGTTTCCACCAAACCCGGTGAGATCGCAGTGACTCGTAACGGCGTATCCACCAAATCCATGCGAGTGCTTTTGGTGATGGCATCAACAGCGTGTTTTGTTGCACAGTAAACACTTCCTCCGGGGTAGGCTTCATGTCCGGCAATGGATGAAATGTTTATGATGTGTCCTCGACCACGGGTGACCATTCCTGGTGTAATTTCCTGAATTAAATACAGTACACCTTTGACATTAACATCTACTACCACATCAATCTCTGCCGGAATATTAACTTGCGCTTTATTTACACCCAACGCTAACCCGGCATTATTTATCAGAATGTCAATTGCTTTGAAGGATGCAGGTAATGACGCAATTCCTTGTTTAACAGAATCAATTTTACTCACATCCATTTTGATGGAATGTACCTGGATATTGTAATTTGATTTCAATTCTGCAGCAAGCTGGTCGAGTCGTTCTGTTCGCCGTGCAGCCAGGATTAAATTGGCACCACTGGCAGCAAACTGTCGTGCTGTCGCAGCGCCGATACCCGAGCTTGCACCGGAAATAAAGACTGTTTGATTTTCAATGGAATAATTCATATCACCTCGCGTTGCTAATTTGATTTGAGAGTTGGTGGTGCTTTTTTCTCAACATACCAATACCCCACAACATTAAGCTCATCAACATTCCCGGATAGAATGGCTCCACTCCAAAGTAGTAATTCCATTCATCCACCTTGCCACCTAAAAACCATAATGACGCAACGGCAGGTCCGGCAATCATGCTCAGCTTAATTAAGTCTCGATTGATCGAAGTTTTTAAGTATAAACTTGAAATCACCGGTATTAAAAGACCGGGCAAAATGATCGTTCCCAGGGTGTACCACAGATTCACGACGCTGGGAAAATATATCGCTAAAATAAATGCCAACAGCAGTGAGAACCCCATACCCACTTTGGTGAGTTTGACCGGGTCGATTAACGAAAAACGCCTCATGCGAGCCATTAGATCAAACCCCATCGTTTGTGCGGTCACCAATGTCGTACTGTCAAGCGTGGACATGACGGTGGCGAATATACCGAGCAAGAACAGCCCTTGAATACCCACCGGCAGAATTTTGGCGGACAGGTCTAAAAATGCCTGGCCAGGGATAGTCGTGGAGGGAAGGAGCGCACGGGCAAGCAAGCCGGTCCAGGTTGTGAGAAGATCAAAAACAAACCAGCAACAGACGGCAATGATAATTCCTGTGCGGGCTGTTTCGGGATTTTTCGTCGCATAAACGCGTTGGTGGAAACCCGGGTCAACCAGTGTCCATAATGCAATAAAAAACCAGACGATGATATAGCCGACGGTGTGACCACCGGTTAATGTGGTGTGACTCTCGGGCAGCAATTCCTTCAGATGCGCAATGGAGCCAACGGTTTGCAGCCCGATGATGGCCATGACAATGAAGCCCAGGTACATTAAAACGAATTGCAAAATGTCGGTTCGGACCACTGAGGCCAAACCCCCGCGTAAAATGTAAAGTGTTGAAAAGGCTAGTCCAATCAGCATGGCGGGAATCAGGCTAACTCCAAAGAAAAATTGAATTAAAAATCCGATCGTGAGGAGGTAAGGGGCTGGAGAGGCGAGTAAAAAAACCCACAGGGCTCCAATTTTTCCCGAGGATTCGCCATAGACATGACGTAGAAGTCCCGGAATCGTTTCAGCCTTGGATTCCCGGGCGCGTCGGGCGATAAAAAAGGCGAAAATTAATCCGAACACATAGTAGGGAACGCCGAAGACAATCCAATTCGAAATACCATAACTGAAACTGAATTCACTCACTCCCAAAATGCCACCATACCAGGTTGATACCAGGGTCATGACGAATGCGGGCAACGACAATCGCCTTCCCATGAGTAAATAATCACCGATTCTTGAATCCGATTTTTTCCAAAATCCGATGACCCAAACGAAAATGAAATAAAAAATGATGATCGCGCTGTCAATAGGGTGAAGCGACATGAGCGTAAGCTAATTATTTCCGTTCTGTGCCAGATGGGTTGGGTGAATAACATAAATAGCGCCGGATTCGATCATGATTGTAACCGGCGAATTTGTGATACGATTACTCTGTCCAAGTTTTTGTTTCGCTGATAACACCTGACGGCTCAAATTCCAGGCAAGGCCGGTTGTAGTAACGCCGCCTGCTTCAGGCCAGGGAACCAAACTTAGGGTATCACCGACAGGCAAACTTAGCGTCAGATTTGATAGACATCGGTAAATGGTGGCGTTATTGGAATGAAATTCGACTGACCATTCGGGATTTAATCGTGAGGCAATCAGCAGATTGGTCAATTCATGGTCAACCCGGCCGCCCAATCCACCGGTGACGATCAATCGGGTTGGCTGCAAAGGGTGAATTTCCACCAATGCTTTTTCGAAGTCCGTGGTCTCCTGATCTGAAATTGGCTTTATTTTCCAGTCATGCGGCAAATTAGTCATTTCAACGGAGTCCATATCCCCAATCACCAAATCAGGTTTGATACACGCTTCCAAACAGGTTTTCGCACCACCGTCGGCAGCGATAATGAAATCGCTCAATTGGGCAAATTCCCTCAGCCGGGTGGTAGTAACGGGAGGTCCATTTAAAATCATCAAGATATTCATGCGCTTAATCTATCTTTCATGACACAAATTCCCACCAAATTGGAATTGGAAAAAAACATGGTTTACCAGTGCAACGCGTTTTAGATTTTTGATCATGCGTCATAATATAAAAAGTATCCTCCCTCTGCTGATATTGTCTGCAATTCTATGGAATTGTACCCCACCCGCAAATGCCGGTGGTGCGTCTCCCGAAGCGCTGAATAAACTGACCAAAGCCCAGGCGAAAGATGACAAATTTCAACAAGTAGCCTTCAAAAAAATTACGGATTTGGAAAAAGCGATTAGCGACGTCCGGAAGACTCAGGGTGAAATCATGAACCGCATGAAAGCCATGCAAACTGCGAGTCCTGCAGGGCCTTCCGGAGCGAGTTCAGCCCGACTGGACAGTCTGGTGAAAGTGGTTGAACAGTTGAACCAGAAAATCGCCCGGCTGCAATCTGGTGTGGCGGTGAATTCGAACACATCCATGGTTTGGCAGGGAGGCGTCGTTCCGAATCAAACGCTGTCGGATCAAGAAGCCATTTTACAACGATTCGGTGAACCGATTGAGAAACACCAGACGGATAATAATACCCTGGTATGGCTCTATCGAAATGGTGTCGTTTCATTCGACAAAAATGGCAAGCTGACTTCAATCAAATTCGACTAAATTGATTTAATTTCAATACCTGTTTTTCAGATTTCTCGGACCAATACCTGATTCAAGATAAGGGTAAATTTTGTTTCGATTTATCCTTTATCATCATAGCTTTTAGCATCATAGAAAAATTACCTAAACGATTGGATTAGGTCAGCATGGCTAATCTGCAAAAAATATGGGTCTATAGCCTTTTGGCAGCCATCGGACTTTGCACTGTAGGCACGGCTCAGGATCTGGGCGGAGACGAATGGGGGAATTGGTTTGAGGAAGCTGATACCACCACTGCCAAACCGGATACCTCAAAAACGGATGATGCCTGGGGGGATTGGTCAACCGGTGATGCCGTTAGCACGGAAGCGCCTGCCCCGGCCGCAAATACGGACGAATTTTCCGATTGGGGGATTGAATTAGGTACAGAAGGCGAATCGGAAAACACTGAATCCGATCTGGCTGTATCAAAGCCTTTCGATCCGAATGCTCCCTATGGAATGGGGATGGCTATTGAGCTGAGTGCTGTATCGCCTTTCTGGGTAACGCGCGAGATGCAGACTTGGTATTCCTTCATGGACTGGCGTTTGGGTGTGCGACTTCCGTTTAGTTTGCCATTACCGATTTATGGAATACGTCTCACCGCCAATGCTGAAATCGCCAGCTTTAACTTTGAAAACACATTCCCCCAGGGCGGAAAGTTCAATGGCATTTCTGCGCTACTATATGGTCGTGCCCATTATCAACAATTTGGTCTTGATGCCGGACTTGGCGTTTTTGGGAAATCGTTCGGGCTTTTATTTGGCGGCAATTACACCTATTCACTAACACCAGCTTTATATGTAGGCGCTGGCGGTCGTGGCGTATGGGTTAGCCAGGTTGACCCATTAGGGAGTGCAGGTTGGGCTGACATCCAAATTTTGGCCGGGTATAAATTTTAGGTGGCATCCCGGTGATCAGCGACCCATGTATGGGCAGGTATTTCTCGCTCCGCCTAATGACCAGGCAATTTGTGTTTGGTGTCATGGCATTATTTTCAGTGAATGCGATCTTAGCTGCTGATAATACTGAAAATATCGGTACCTGGTATGAACATGATACACTGTATGTTTTCTCGATTAAGGTTCCGGATCACGCGACATTGACCAGCATGAAACTTCAACTGAAAAATAGTCGTGGCAGCTTTCGCACGGTGGGTTCCCCGAGGATTCAGATCATTCCGCAGGAAGTTTTGGGGAAGGAGATCGTTTTCACACGATCGAGACATATTATCAACGCGGACATTGGTAGTCCGAAACAACCCTTAGAGTTCAGACTGGCTTTTTATGAAACCGGCCTGGACTTATACCAATATGGTTTGGTCACACAAACGGCTAAACCCGCTCAGCATTATGATTTGGAGCTGGTCGCCGAGAGTTCCTACCCGTTGGAAAAAGATGCCCTGGTTGATACAGCCCAAATTGTGACAAGTACACAAGCGGATCTCAGACCAACTACTGTTTCCAAACCGCAAAATTCTGAAACGATAACGCAACCTCAAACCGTCAACCAAGATACGACATCCAGTCTCCGGCAAGTTCCGGCAAGTATTGAGGAAACGACTTCTGTCGATCCGACCAAAACGGACACTTGTGAGTGTAATGACGATTCCACTCGCGCGATTCAATCGAAGGTGACAAAGAAAGCCTCGACGGACTCGACATTAGCGGCAACTGCAGGTACAGAGAATCCAAAGAAGCAGGTTGCAAAGCCCAAAAACCCTCCCGATGGGAAATCAAAAACGACATCGCCTTCAAACCAACCCAAGGTGAAAAGACCGCCGGTACCCTCAAAAGCACCACGCGGAACGATTTTTGACCAGGGAATATTAAATGGCATCGTACTCGAGGCGAGTATGGCATCACCCTATTGGGTATCAAAAAACTTAACGACCTGGTACTCCTCCATTGACTGGAGAATATCGTTTACGACGCCATTTTACTATAAATTGGGTCCTATGATGGTTGGATTTACAATTGAATTATCCGGGTTTGATTTTGAAAACACCTTTCCCGAGGGTGGACGCTTCAATGGCCAGGCGATGTTGGGGTACCTCACCGGATACTGGCGCGGCTTGAACATGGAGCTGGGAGGTGGATCATTTGCCGGGACAAGTGGCATGATCACCGGACTATCGGGTAAAATTCTGGAAGGAAGCCATCTGTATCTATCGGGTGGTGTCCGGGGTGTTCTAATTCAGGACATCAATCCCATCGGGCTGGCGCAATGGGCTGAAGGCCGACTGACATTGGGTTATAAATTTTAATTTTATGAAAAGAACCAGATGCGACAATACAGGGTATATGCTATGAAATTCAATTCCAAATCACCACAATCCAGATTTCGGATGACACTCTGTTATTTTATTGGGTGTGTCCTGTTGAGCGGGAGTTTGTTTGGAGCGAATACCTTTGCCCCGACGGGTGGAACGGTTGTCACGGATCATTGGAATGCCAGTAATACGGGGGCTACAATCGCCGTAAATGTGCCCAACAATGGCTCCATCAATTATGCCAGCGCTCAATTAAAAGTTGGCGCTAACGATTGGGTAGGTATCGGGAGTCCCACCAATGTCGCTGCGTTTATCAATGCTGAAGCGACCCTGACGAATACTGCAAGTGAAGTTGAATCCGCCACCGGCTTTGCAAACGGCGAAACCTTCGACAGCCGGGTTATTTTCTTGAACAGTGGTTTTTCCGCAACCGGAGATGTGGTAACGCTGACACCGACCGTAACAATTGATCAAACAGTCCCCTCAATATCCAATGTGGTTTTTGGAACGACTTCCGGTCTGTTGAAAGTCGGGAATTCGCTTACCATGACCATTACCTCGACGGAAACGGGACTCACAGCCACGGTCCTTACGATCAACAGTGTGGATGTATCGGGTAGTTTGACCGATAATGCTGACAACACCTACACGGTGACCTATACCATAGGTGAGGGTGAGACAAATATCTCTGATGCAGCCGAAATTCCCATCAGCATCACACTGGACGATGACGCTGGTAACTCCACAGGCAGTTATACCACCTCGCCGGCTGCCGGTAGTTCCCCGGGGATTGATGCCACAACACCCAGTATTTCATCAGTCAGTTTCAGCCCCACAAGCGGTACGCTTAAGGTGGGGGACGACCTCACAATGACAATCACGTCAACGGAGACTGGTCTGACTGCCTCCGTGTTGACCATTAACAGTCGGGACGTATCCGGGACGTTTAATGACAATAACGATAACACCTACACTGCAACCTATACAGTGACAGAGAGTGACGGCGATGTGAGCGATGCGGCGCAGATTGCCATCAGTATTACCTTGAATGATGCTGCCACAAATTCAACGGGTAGTTACACCACTTCTCCGGCGGCTGGAAGCTCACCTGGAATCGACGCTCACACACCGAGCATTACAACAGTCAGTTACAATCCGACCAGCGGGACACTAAAAGTAGGTGACGATCTGACCCTGAATGTCACCGCCAGTGAAGCCGACTTGACCGCCTCTGCCGTCACCGTGAATTCGGTGAATGTTGCTTCAACCAAGACCGATAACGGGGGAGGTTCTTATTCTTTCACCTACACGATTGGTGAAGGCCAGACAAATATCAATGATGCCTCACAGATTCCCGTGAGTGTTACCATGGCTGATGCAGCGGGCAACAGCACCGGTGCCTATACGACAGCACCGGTCGCCGGAAGCACGCCGGCTATTGATGCCAATTCGCCCACAATATCCAGTGTCACGCTGACACCAACAAGCGGAACGAGGAAGGTGGGGGAAACCATCAATGTTTCCATTAATGCTGTCGAAGCAGGATTATCACTGCAGACGCTGACATTCAACAATGTTGATATTTCAGCTACCCACTCTGACGACGGTGGCGGACTTTATTCCGCAACCTATACTGTAACCGAAGGGAATGGCGATATTTCCGACGCAGCGACCATTCCGCTAACAATCAAGTATAATGATACCGCCGGGAACACGACGGGGAATTACACAACGGCAGTTGTTGCCGGGAGTTCTCCCGGTATTGATGCCAATTCACCGAGCATTTCCAGTGTGACATTCAACCCGACGACCGGGACACTTAAGGTGGGTGATCAAATCGCCGCAACCATCACGGCATCCGAGAGCGGACTCTCCTTTAGCACCGCCACAATCAACAGTGTGGATGTCTCCGGGAATATCACCGACAACGCCAATAACACTTACACGGCACTATATACGATCGTTGAGGGAAACGGCGATGTGAGCGATGCCGCTCAAATCGTGATCAGTTTTGAATTTGCTGATGCTGCGGGAAATACCACCGGATCCTATACCACTGCTCCCGGGGCAGGCAGCACACCGGGAATCGATGCCAACTCGGCAGCCATTAGTTCTATTAGTTTGTCGCCGACTTCAGGCACGCGAAAAGTTGGTGACACCATTACCATGACCATTAATGCCGATGAAGCCGGCTTGAGTGCAACAACGATCACCATGAATACGGTTGATGTCGCCAGTACGCTGGTGGATAACGCTGACAATTCCTACACCGTGACCTATACCATCGCCGAAGGCAATACGGACATTGGTGATGGCGAAACATTACCGGTGAGCATTACCATGGAAGACGATGCTGGTAACACCACCAATTCGTTCACCACGGCGCAACCATCGGGTGTAACGCCCGCTATTGACGCCAATTCACCAAGCATCACCTCCGTGACTTATTCCCCCACAAGCGGGGCGTTGAAAGTTGGCGATGCCCTTACGGTTACCATTAATGCCAGTGAAGCCGGATTGTCAGCAACCACTTTGACGGTTAACGGTGTCGATATTTCAGGAACTTTCACAGACAATACAGGCGGCGTGTACGCGGCCACCTATACGGTGACAGAAGGCAATACAGATCGGAGTGATTCGGAAACTGTCCCGCTTTCGGTGCTTCTTACGGATGCGGCCGGGAATACAACGGGTGCTTACACAACCGCGCCAGCATCAACTTCGACACCATCCGTGGATGCGAATTCACCCAGTATTTCATCCGTCAGTTTTACGCCATCCAGCGGTACACTCAAGGTTGGACAAGCCTTGACTATGGATATTACGGCGAGCGAAGCCAGCCTGAGTGCATCAACGCTTACCGTGAATGGTGTCAATGTCGCTTCTACATTGGTTGATAATGGTGGCGGGAGCTATTCGTCGACCTATACCGTTGCAGAGGGTAATACGGATCGTGCTGATTCGGAGCAGATACCAATCGAGGTGATCTTTACCGATGCAGCCGGCAATGTGACCAATGATTTTATCACCTCACCGGTGGCCGGCAGCACACCAGCGATTGACGCCAATACACCATCAGTCACGAGCGTCAGTTTTTCCCCGACGTCCGGTTTGCTAAAAGTTGGGGACGATTTAACCGCAACGATTACCACGGGAGAAAGTGGCCTCACACTTTCGTCACTCACCATCAACGCGGTTGATGTGTCGGGTACAATCGTGGACAATTCAAATGGGACCTATACCGCTACTTACACAGTGATTGAAGGCAACACTGACCGGAGTGATGCCGCGCAGATTCCAATATCTGTAGCTTTTGCCGATGCAGCCGGAAATAGTACCGGAACCTACACCACCGCGCCAGTGGCTGGCAGCTCACCGGGTATTGATGCCAATTCACCCAGCATCACCAACGCTACGCTGAATCCCACCTCCGGCACACTCATCGTCGGTGATATTCTGACGGTCGTTGTTACGGCTAGTGAAGCCGGATTAACAGAAAATAGTATTACGGTGAATGGCGTAGATGTCAGCCCGAACCTGACTGATTCAGGTGGTGGAACTTATTCCATCGCCTATACCATTTCCGAAGGTGACGATGACATTAATGACAGCTCCACCATTCCGTTAAGCATCACCCTGGAAGACGCAGCCGGCAATACTACCAATGTCTACACGACCTCACCTGGCGCAACCGCTACACCGATTATCGACGCGCATTCGCCGGTTGTCTCTCTGGTGACATTCAGCCCGACAACCGGAACTCTGGGGATTGGTGATACACTGTCTGTATCCATCGTGGCAAGTGCCGCCAGTTTTACGCCGGATACGCTAAAAATCAATCAACGCTCCGTCATTTCAACCTTCGTGGATGCCGGTAGTGGAAATTATACGGCTAAATACATCGTCGTGGCAGGTGATGATAATGTCACCAACAGTGAGACCATTCCGGTGTATATCGTTCTGTCAGATGCTGCCGGAAATAAAAATTCAGCATTTACGACTTCACCATCTTCGGCAACCACGCCGGCAATTGATGCCAGCCGACCGACGATCAGTTTGGTGAGCTTTTCACCCACAACCGGAACTTTGATTCCCGGAGAGGCTTTGACAGCAAACGTCACCGCCAGTGAGGCCGGACTAACAGCAGGAACCATCACCATCAATGCAGTAGATGTCGCCAGCACGCTGACTGACGATGGCGGTGGGAGCTATTCTCTGACTTACACGGTCACAGAGGGTGACAATGACATTGCCGATACTGCCACGATCCCCATTAGTATCATTCTGAATGACGCGGCAGGCAATGCCACTACGGCCTATACCACCTCACCGGTGGCGGGAAATTCACCTGCCATTGACGCAAATTCACCCAGCATAACTTCGGTCGCTTTTTCGCCTACTTCCGGTCTTCTGAAAGTGGGGCAGACTCTGACGGCGAACATTGTTGCCAGCGAAACAGCCTTGGTTGCCAATGCCATGACGGTGAATGGTCAGGATGTGAGCGCTACGCTCTCAAATGTGAGTGGCACCTCCTATACCGTGACCTATACTGTGACAGAGGGTGAGGACGACATTGATGACAGCGCCACCATTCCCATTTCTTTCATTCTGGAAGATGTAGCCGGAAATGTCACCAATACTTTTACGACCTCACCGGCGGCAGGAAGTACACCAGCCATTGATGCCAATTCACCGGCGATTATCTCTGTGGCCTACAATCCCACGGTTGGAACACTGATTATAGCCGACACGCTGACATTGACCATTAATTCCACGGAAACCGGTTTGACGCGCCAGGCGATTTCCATTAATGGAGAAACTCAAACCAATCTCACCGACAACAGCGACAATACCTACACCGTTAAATATGGTATTGTGAATGGCGATACCGACATCGACGATAGTGCAACCATCCCGTTAAGCGTCGTGTTAAAAGATGCGGCCGGAAATCTGAGCTCTACCTACTCGACAGCTCCTTCGGCAACCGTGACCCCGGCCATTGATGCAAATCGACCATCCATTTCTGGTGTGACGTTCAGCCCGACATCCGACACACTGTCGATTGATGACCAGTTGACCGTTACCGTTACTGCTGGCGAAACCGGACTTACGGCAGGTGCTATCACCATCAATGCAGTTGATGTGGCATCAACGCTGGTGGATAATGGTGATGCGACCTACACGCTGACTTATACGGTAAGTGAAGGCAACAATGCCATAGCCGATAACGCCCAAATCCCCATTTCCATTGTTCTCGTAGATGCTGCCGGTAATAGCAGCACGGCATTTACAACCTCGCCGGTTGCCACCAGTGCACCGGCAATTGATCCGGCGCGCCCCACCATTTCAAGTGTCAGTTTTTCTCCCACATCCGGAATTCTTGTGCCGGGTGAGACCATCACCATGTCCATCGTTACTTCGGAAAGCGGACTAAGTGCTACCGCCATTACTGTGAATGGTGTTGATGTGGCGTCTACCCTCAGTGCGAATGGTGCCGGTATTTACACGGTTACCTATGCCATCACTGAAGGCGATGATGATGTTTCCAATGCACTGACGATCCCCATCAGCGTCCAACTGCAGGATGCAGCCGGAAATTCCAGCGCGGTCTTTACAACCTCGCCGAACGCCTCCAGTACACCTGGCATTGATGCTAACGCTCCAGGAGTTTTGGCAGCAGTGTTCAGCCCCACAACCGGTACGCTGAAAATTGCCGATTCTCTCACCGTCAATATTACCGCTGGCGAAGCCGGACTTTCAGGGTCAGCCATTACCGTAAACACCCGCTCCGTTTTGAGTACACTCACTGACTTAGGTGGTGGTTCGTACCGGGTAAAATACGGTGTCGTGTCGGGTGATACGGATATTGCACAGTCTGCAACGATTCCCATCAGCATCGTGCTGGTGGATAGCGCCGGGAATTTGAGTAATACCTTTACGACCTCGCCCGGAGCCACCAGCAGTCCGGCCATTGATGCGAACCGGCCGACAATCTCCGGTGTGACCTTCAATCCAACCTCTGGCAGTCTGGGTATTGATGAAGCGCTCACCGTGACGATTAATGCGGGCGAATCCAGCCTAACCGCCGGTGCCATCACCATCAATGCGGTGGATGTCGCATCTACGCTGGTAGACAACAGTGACAACACCTACACGCTGACCTACACGGTTGCGGAAGGGCATACTGCCATTGCTGACAATGCCCAAATTCCAATTTCAATCGTTCTGATTGATGTGGCTGGCAACAGCAGCACGGCTTTCACAACCTCGCCGGTTGCCACCAGCGCACCGGCGATTGACCCGTCCCGGCCAACCATAACAAGTGTCAGTTTCTCTCCGACCACCGGCATTTTGACACCCGGTGAAACCATAACCATGACCATTAATGCATCTGAAGGTGGTTTGGTTGCAACCGCGGTGAGCTTAAATGGTGTCGATTTAACCAGTGACCTCAATGCGGATGGTGTTGGGATTTATACCGTTGACTACACGATTACCGAAGGTGATGACGATATTTCGGATGCCGCAACCATTCCGGTCAGCGTCCAGTTGGAGGATACTTCGGGGAATACCAGCGCTGAATACACGACTTCACCACTGGCCGCCAATTCGCCCGGTATTGATGCCAATTCACCTGTGGTGCTCACGGCGACCTTCACGCCAACAACCGGCACACTGAAAATCGCTGACACCCTCACGGTGAATATCACCGCCGATGAAGCCGAATACACCGGCTCGGCCATCGCAATTAACGGTCGTACCATCACGTCGACCTTGACCGATTTAGGCAGTGGATCATACCGTGCGAAATATGGTGTGGTTTCGGGTGATACGGACATTGCCCAATCCGCGACCATTCCGGTGAGTATTGTACTCCTGGACAGCGCCGGGAATGTGAGTAATAGTTTTACCACCTCACCCATTGCCACCAGCACACCAGCCATTGATGCAAATCGTCCGGCAATCACCAGCGTCGCATTCAACCCGACTTCAGGAACTCTGGGAATTGACGATACGCTGATGGTCACCATCAATTCGGGTGAGATCAGTCTCATCGCTGGCGCAATTACCATTAATGCCGTTGATGTCGCCTCAACTTTGGTGGACAATGGCGATAATACTTATGCATTGACCTACGTCGTTTCCCAGGGAGACGCGGCTGTCGCGGATAATGCCCAAATTCCGATTTCCATCGTTTTGACCGATGCTGCGGGAAACAGCAACACCGCATTTACAACCTCCCCGGTCGCTACCAGTGCCCCGGCAATTGATCCGGCGCGTCCAACCATCTCGGGCGTCAGTTTTTCACCCACGTCTGGTGTTTTAACAACAGGGGAGACACTCACTGCCACGATTACGGCCTCAGAGAGTGGCTTGGTTGCCTCCGCAATCACCGTGAATGGCGTTGATGTCGCTTCAACACTCAGTGCGAATGGCGGCGGTATTTATACCGTGAACTATCTGATCACAGAAGGTGATGACGACGTTTCCGATGCAGCCACGATACCGGTGAGTATTCAGCTCGAAGATGCCTCAGGCAATACCAGCACTGCATTTACCACATCGCCGCTCGCTGCCAATTCACCCGGAATTGATGCAAACGCACCAACCATTCTCACGGCGGTGTTCAGTCCCACTACCGGCACCTTGAAAATTGCCGATTCGCTGACGGTGAACATTACGGCTGGGGAATCGGACCTGACAGCCTCCGCCATTACGGTAAATTTACGCACGGTCAACACGACATTAATCGACCTGGGTGGCGGCTCCTACCGTGTAAAATACGGTGTCGTGGCAGGCGATCCGGATGTTGCTCAATCTGCAACAATTCCTATCAGCATCACGCTCGCGGATAGTGCTGGAAATTTGTCAACCGCATTCACGACCACCCCCAATGCCAGCAGCGCACCCGCCATTGATGCCACGCGACCCGCCATTACCAGCGTCTCATTTTCACCGACTTCGGGTAGTCTGGGAATTGATGATACCCTTTCTGTCACCATCAACGCGGGAGAGGTTGGTCTTATCGCTGGTGCGATTACCATTAATGCGGTAGATGTTGCCTCAACCATGGTGGACAATGGTGATAATTCTTATGCACTGACGTATGTTGTTGCCGATGGGGATGCCGCTGTCGCGGATAATGCCCAAATCCCGATCTCGATTGTTCTGACGGATGCTGCGGGAAACAGTAACACGGCATTTACCACCTCACCAGTCGCAACCAGTGCTCCGGCAATCGATCCGGCAGCTCCCACGGTGAGCAATGTCTCCTTCACACCCGTGAGTGGTATCTTGGTACCTGGTGAGTCATTAACAGCGACGATTACCGCTTCCGAATCCGGACTTACTGCGGGTGATATTTCCATCAATGGCGTGGCGGTCGATCAGACTTTTGGTGCCAGCGGTGGTGCTATTTACACGGTTACCTACACTGTCACAGAAGGTGATGATGATATTTCTGATGCAAGCACGATTCCAATCAGCATTCAGCTTACGGATGCATCCGGAAACACCAGTAACACATTTACCACATCGCCCCTGGCAGCTAGTTCGCCGGGAATTGACGCCAATTCACCCGTGATCAGCTCACTCTACTTCACACCTCAAACCGGCGCTATGATCGTGGGCGATAGTCTTTCCATCACGGTAATATCCAACGAAACCTTGCTGGAGTTAAGCACTGCAACGGCTAATGGCGTCACCCTGTCAAGTTTCGTGGACAATGACGACCAATCATACACACTCAAATACGGCATCGCTGAAGGTGACGCTGATGTTGCTTCAAATGCCACGCTCCCCTTGGCTATTCAATTCGCTGATTCAGCCGGAAACCTGAGCAATCTGTATGTCACGTCGCCCTCCTCTGGCTTGACGCCGACGATTGATGCCCATTCACCCGAAATTTCTGCAATTTCCACCACCACGGCTGACGGCTATCGGAAATTGGGACAAACGGTGGCGATACGACTTCATTTCACCGAGGTAATGGCATTAAGCGGCGGCAATTTATCTGTTTATCTGAACAGCGGCCAGACCCTGAGTGTAGCGTCATTTACCGCGGACACTGCTAAGAATGTGACTTACACCGTTCAACCTGGCGATTTCACAGACGAGTTAGATATTGATTCCTTAAGATTGACTGCCGGAACCCTCAGAGATAGCGCTGGAAATTCAGCCTTCCTGACACTTCCTGCCGGCTCAAATCTGGCTGACGGCAGCGACATTCAAATTGATGGCATTGTACCGGCTGATTTCAGCACAGGTGGTGTCACGACAGTGGGTGCGCCAATCGTTGCCGGATATTGGAATGGCCTTAATACCAGCATGAATGTTTCGGTGCCGGTTGCAAATGATTCGTCACTGTTAGGTGGAACCATACAAATTCGCGCTAATGCAGGTTCAGGATGGAGCAACCTGGGAAGCAGTCAGGCTATTGCATCTGTGAATACAGGTGCAACCATTCCGATTACTTCGGGTGAGTTTGAAGGACTGGGCAGTTTCGCCGAGGGGGCAGATTTCATGTTCCAGGCGATCGTAACGGATGTCGCCGGGAATGCAACAACCGGTGACACGTCGGCAACGACCATTCATGTAGACATTGCCACGCCATCCATTACCAAAATTATTTCTGAGACGGTGGATGGAAACTACGGCTTAGGCGATGATATTGATCTGCAGGTCATTCTCACTGAACCGGTAACCCTGGCGGGCGGGAGCGTCCGACTAACACTTGAAACGGGCACAAATGACGCGGTGGTTACCAACAATAGCGTGACCAATCAGGATACCATTTCCTTTACCTATTCAATTGCGAATGGCGATACCAGTGACGATTTAGCGGCTAGTTTGATCAGTCTTTCTGCAGGAACCTTGCGTGATAGTGCCGGCAATAGTGCCGATTTAGCATTGCCGGTTGGTAACAATCTGGACGATAACGCTGACCTGGTTATTGATGGTATCGGTCCGACAATTTCCGGAATGAGTTCGACCACGGCAGATGGCTGGAAAAAATTGGGTGATATAGTCAATGTGACGGTGGATTTCAGCGAGCCTGTGACTCTATCCGGCGGCGACACACTCAAGGTGTACCTGAACACCGGTCGTGTCGTGAATTATACGGCAATTACCAACGCGACCAGTAAATCCGCCAATTACACCGTTCTGGCAGGCGATTCAACTTATGCTTTGGCCGTGGATAGTCTGGTCCTGTCCGGTGGCACACTGGTGGATGACGGCACCAATCCGGTTGACTTGCAGATTGTCAATGGCACGAATCTAAGTGACAACAACAGCTTGCGAATTGACGGTATTGTTCCGGTGGCATTTACCAGCGGAGTCGTAACCATTCAGGGTACAAATTCTCAATCAGATTATTACAACGCTACCGATACGGCTGTGGTCGCCACAGTGACTCCCGATATTGACGATGGCAGTTTGGTTGGTGGTGTGGCACTCATCCAGGGACGGATCGGGGCGGCGGCTAACTTTACCACGATCGGGTCACCGGTGACATTAACGGATCGGAATCCTCGAAATATTACGCTGACTTCGAATCAAATTGCATTACTTCCGAGCTATGCAACAGGTCGTGAAATGCGATTCAGAACGATTTTGCGGGATATTGCCGGAAATGAGACGATTGGTGCGGTAAGTGCCGACTCGGTTCTGATTGATATTGTGTCACCGACGACATTTAACTTGACTACCTTGACAGTTATCGGTGGAAATGTCGTAACCGATGTCTGGAATTCCACCAATACCAGTCTGGGAATTGATGTTCCCATTGCTAACGATGCCACGCTTCTGGACGGAACCGTCAGGATTCAGTCGAAAGTGGGCTGGTCAGGATCATTCACATCAATTGGGACTGATGAGAGTATAACCGGAATCAATACGAGTCAGACGGTTTCCCTCGCGAGCACGATATTTTCAGGTTTTAATGACGGTGATACACTTTATTTCCGTGGTGTAATGACGGATGTCGCCGGGAACCTGACCAGTAGTACGACGTTTTCACAGTCGTTGGTCATTGACTTCAATGCACCGGCTGCATTCACCACCGGACTGGTTGTTGCCACCGGCGGAACCGAAGTCGCCGGTTACTGGAACACGACCAGTACCGGATTGGAAGTAACCGTTCCGATTGATAATATCGATGAGTCGCTGTCAGGTGGATTCGCTTACCTGGAAATGCGTGCTCAAACAACCGGGACTTACGAAATCATCGGCGATTCTACCACAATCAGCGCTTTAAGTCCCATCGTCATTCCAGTCAGCGCGACGGATTTTCAGGCATTGTCCGATTATGCGGATGGTGCGGACATTGAAGTGCGTGCCGTACTCAGCGATTTGAGTTACACGACATTTGGAACCGCCAGCGCAAGTATCATTCACATTGATGTGACCGCACCGATTGATTCGGAAGTGGGTGCAGTAGTAGCACAAACTGGCACCGTGGTGAATAATTTCTGGAATGGGACCAATCAATCCTTGCGAGTGACGGTGCCTTTCACGGCATCGGATTTGAGTATGTTGGGCGGAAACATCCAACTTCAAGCCCGGATTAATAATTTGCCCTATGTCAATACCGGTACGCCGGTAACGGTGGAAACGCCGACATCGCCAGTAAATATTCTATTGGGTCGGGCGGACATCGAGGGGCTTGTCGGATTCGGCAGTGGTGTTGATCTGTACATGGGGGCGCAACTTACCGATAACGCCGGAAATCTGACCTTATATGAGGCGTCACAAACGGTTGTTAGAATTGACACGACGCAGCCCACCGATCCAGTGATCGGCGTGACCCCAATGGGGGAGAATCCCGTCGCCGGCCGGTGGAATATGCTCACGGACAGTGCAGTCGTTCATGTCCCGTTGGAAAATGATTCGACATTGCTCCATCTGGATGGCCAGGTGGCGACTGTTGGCGTCACCAGTGTGCAAATGCGGGTTGGTACCAACGCCTGGACCAATGTGGGGACAGCCGCGCTCATTACGGCACTGAATGATTCTGCCCACGTCACCGTTGCCAGAAATGAAATTGTCGGATTGACAGGCTATCAGGATGGCGCATGGATATTCTCTCGGGCTCGCATCGTGGATCAAGCCGGAAATGCCGACACGAGTCTTGTGTCAGATGATTCGCTTCAAATCGACATCAGCCCGCCGGCTGCTTTTCAGGTTGAGTCTGTGATCACAGCAGGTGGAAGTGTGGTAGAAAATTACTGGAATGCCAGCAACTCCGGCGTGGAAGTGTCAGTGCCCATCGCCAATGATGCCAGTCTAATGACAGGCACGCTGGAAATTCAGGTCTATGTTGGTGATACATGGGCATTTGTAGAAGGTGAAGGCATTGCCGCCACGGAAACCATTGAACAGATTAATACAACTCAGGTGGTGCAAATAGATTCCAGTGTCATTGAACATTTGGCTGGATTTGATGAATTGACGATCCTGTGGTTTAATGCCATTATCACAGACCGCAATGGTAACCGCACCATGAGCAGCCCGGTCACGCATTATCTGACGGTGGATCAGATTGCGCCGGATACAGCAGCCATCAGTCTGGTTTACGATCCAGACCCGGGATTTTGGCCCAGTGGGTATTGGAATGCTGAAATGCAACAAATCAGGTTCGAAATTCCAATCGCATCCAATGATGTCAGTCTAATTGGCGGAACGGTTCAAATGCGATTACGTACCGGTGCTAATCCATTTGTAAATTTCCAGGTACCTGACACGATTCTGTCGAGTGGGACGAAAGTGCTGGGCTTCACGGATACTCAATTGGAGGCGATTACCGGCTTCACTGACGGACGATATGTTGACGGCACTTTTATTCTGACGGATCGTGCCGGAAATGTTACACCCGGCGAGATTTCCGATAATCTTCTCTACATTGACCAAACCATTCCCGTTGCAGGGACATTCGACCAGACGAATACCAGCTATGATGGTTACATGAATGAATCCGACACATTGAAGGCGGAATGGAGCGGGTTCTCTGATGCCAATGCAGGGCTTGAGTATTATCAGTACGCCATTGGCACCGCACCAAAAACTTCGAATATATTGAGTTGGACAACCGTTGATCCTGGTTTGGTAACTTCCGTGAAAGATTCACTGGCCACATTGATCAATGCGACAACCTATTACTTGAGCTTGATTGCATTGGATTCCGCCTGGAATGTCTCGGACACCATCACAACCGCTGGGATCTATGCCGATTTCGTCAAACCAATTTCAACTCCAATCGTGGAAGATTACTACTTTATTGAAAACTGGATTGATGCCTCGACGATTTCCGGTACTGCTTCTGACGCCGATGCCGGATTGGATAGTGTCTCCATTTCGATTATGCGTCTTTCTGATTCCTTGTATTGGAGTGGGAGTACCTGGCAAATTGACAGCCTCGGTTTGGATGTCAGTTCGTTCACCACAACGGATTGGACTTACACGCTTTCACCAGATTCTCTCACCAATCGGGAAAACTATCGAATCTCCAGTCGTGCCATTGACCTGGCACATAATCTCCAGTCACCGCTGGGCGTGGATCAATTCCAGTTTGTCATCAACACGGCGCCTACACTCACGGCTGCCGCGGCCGATACCACATTGGAAGATGCGCCGTATTCTTTCCAGCTCGTGGCCACCGATCCTGATCTGGGAACCATCAGTGACGATTTGTTGAAATTCTATCTCCTCACCGGTCCATCGGCCATGACCATTGATTCTCTCAACGGATTGATCCAGTGGACACCCGCCAATGCCGACAGTGGCGATACCCTGATCACGATCCGGGTGGCAGACAATCACAATGAAGCCGACACCACCAGTTTCGTCCTTACGGTCCTGAATGTGAATGATCCTCCGGAACCTGTTGCACTCATCGAACCAGTTGATAACACGGTACTCACTCCGGCAGATGGTCTTGATTTGAATTTCATCTGGTCCACTGCGATTGACATTGATTCACAAAACCTCCAGTACTTACTGAAATTCGAAGCAGGGAGTTACGATACCAGTATCATGACGTCCGATACGACTCTGACGCTGGATGTGTCGGTTATGGATTTCCCGGTGGATACCGCTGTTCTGTGGTATGTGAAAGCACTGGATCAGATGGACACCTCTACCGTTGTTGATCAGTTCAATCTTACCAGCTCACCGCCGATTGTCACGTTGGAATACGATACGCTGGCATTGCGGATTCGCCGGTACACCGCCAAAGACACGACGCTGGGGATTTCCAATGGTGGCTTGACGAACCTGCGATGGACGCGGGACAGCAAACCAACCTGGGTCAATTCAACCCTCACCTCCGGCAGTGTGGCATTCAATGGCACTCAAAATCTGGCGCTCCATCTGGGGACTGACACCCTCGACACCGGACATTACACCGGCACAATTCAGCTAACGACCAATGACCCGGTCAGCGATACTTTGCAGGTATTTATTGATGTCACCGTACTCGACAAGCCGGAGTTGTCACTGGCTTTGTATCAAAACCAGGTTTATCCGCGTCATTACGAAGTGATGGTGGTTGATAGCCTGGGTATGATTGATAGTCTGCACATGCTGTATGGCACAACACCACTGGTGCTCACGCATCCGAACAGCAATGTCTACATCGCGGCGATCACTGTTGCGACGCAGGGGAATAAAACCATCACTGCCCAGGCATTCAGTTGGGCTGGCGATACCACCATTACTCGGAATTTCACAGTGACATTGAATAAAGCGGGGCATGATTGGCTGGCCATGAGTTCAGATGGTAAGGTTATAGTCAAAGGCATTGCCGGCGCACTGGATCCGAACGAAGCAGTGACGATTGTTGATTCGTCATTGATTTCAACCAAACTGGCCTCTTACGCGGTTTTGGGTCGTGACAATGCCATTCAACAACCGTTGTTGGTTTCCATGCGCGATACCGCCAGCGATAAAGCCATTTATCAGGAAATGAGCGAAGGCCAGTTCGTCGAATTGCCAACACTGAACCGCAATGGTCAACTCATGGCCTGGACCGAGCATTTCGGGAAAATGACGACAGGGATTAAAACGATCCAAATCCCGGAGGTGACGCAGCTTTCGCAGAATTTCCCGAATCCTTTCAATCCGGAGACAAATATCTCGTTTGATTTGGGATTCATGGACGGTCTGTACCAAAATGTGGATATTCGGGTTTACAATATTCTGGGGCAGGAGGTTCGCCAGGTGACCCAAACGACCCTGTCCCCCGGACATTATAACCTGAAATGGAATGGATTGAATGAATCCGGCCGGCAGGTTGCAAGTGGTGTTTATTTCGCTCGGGTCATGACAAACGCTGGTTACCAAAAATCAATTAAAATGGTGCTGCTACGATGAAAATACTTAAAACTATCAGCCTGTGGGGAATCATTGTATCACTGGGATTCGTGGTTCTGGCCGGTTGTCGGAAGAGAATCGCGCCTGCGACGGATGATTATGCGGAATATGGCTGGACGGTCATCAACGATGGTAATTATACCAGTGCACTGACGCAATTTCAGGATGCGTTGCAGCTTGATCCGGAAAATGCTGACGCCTACAACGGGCTGGGGTGGATTTTCAGCAGGATGAATGAACCGGATAGTGCTTTGGTTTACTTCAATACCGGCATGGGTCTGGCAACGCCCGCATCGCAAATCCAATTGGAAATCTACACCGGCAGGGCTTTCAGCTACCATGCGAAGCAACAATATCTGTCGGGGATTGATGATTGTAACGAAGTGCTGGCCACGGATAGCAATTTTGTTTTCTCCAGGGATACCACCGTCACCGCTAATTCGGTCGCGGCCTTACTGGCAGCGGGTTATTTCGGTGTGGGGGACTTTACCAATGCCCTTCTTGCCGTGCAGGTGGTAGATCCCACCTTTCAGGTGGATGTGAATACTGAGACGGGGTTGGCCGCACTGGCCGCCAAGATTGAAGCGCTG
>MNWS01000165.1:0-173 GCA_001872685.1 Fidelibacterota bacterium CG1_02_48_14 | reverse complement strand
ATAAAACAGATCAGGCATGAGCATGATTTGTGATTATTGATGATATTGCCGGGATTGTGCTGTGCGGACTGTATAAAACCGGAATTGTTTCGATTTACTGTTATGCTATGATATTGTTTATACATCAGTACAACAGAGGTTTAATGAGATTTACATGTTGAGAATAGTAATAT
>MNWS01000079.1:574-42412 GCA_001872685.1 Fidelibacterota bacterium CG1_02_48_14 | reverse complement strand
GCCATTTTAGAGCAAGACATTAAAAGTACAGGGTGGTGACATATGTCACCGGTCAATGGAATCAACCCGTGCGCGTGTAAACGTAGCAATAAACTGCCAGTGCCCAAACGACGAGAAAAATGATGTAGATCCAGGCTGGAAATTGTTTTTTGGTCAGCCAATCTTTCCATGAGGTTTCAGATGGTTTTTGTGCAGACATGTGAACTCCTATGGCGCCAAAGCATTTTCGTAAATGCCCCACATGGGGAGAAATATTCCCAGAGCAATCATGAGTAGAAAAATACCCATTACAACCGTCATGAGTGGTTCGATCATGGCTGAGAGTCGGCTGATGGTCTGATTCAATTCCTCATCATACTGTTCAGCAATCTTACTCAACATCTCATCCATAGCACCAGATTTTTCGCCGACACTGATCATTTTTAGGACCATTTTGGGAAAAATACGACTGCCCTTCAAGGCATCCGCCAGAGAGGCACCTTCCAGAACCTGCTTCTGGGCTTCAGCGATCTCCTTCGCCACGACGGCATTACCAAGGGTCAAGGTGATAATTTGCAACGATTCAATGATCTGGATACCGGACCGGCTGAGCGTTTCCAATAGCTGAGCAAATCGCGCCACCAGGCTTTTCTTGGTTAAAAGCTTCAGGACAGGAATATGCAATTTCAGAACATCGGAGACATATTTTCCGGAGGGTGTCCGGAAGTAAATTTTTGATCCGATTACCGCTCCGATGACGATAATTCCTGTGAACCACCAGTATTTCGCAAAAAGGCTGCTCGTTCCCAGCATGATTTTCGTTGGCAATGGCAATTCCACTTTTTGGGCTTCAAACATTTTCGCGAATTGAGGAATCACAAAAACCATCACCGCAACGAAGGCAAAGGTCAGGGCGATGAAAACGAAAGTCGGATAACGCATGGCGGATTTGATACGCGCCTGTGTTTGATTATCCGTATGCAGGTAGATTTCCAACCGTTTCAAAATGGGTTCCATCACACCCGCTTTTTCACCCGCCATCACCATGCCACGATACACTTCAGGGAAAAAATTCGGAAATTTTGCCATGGCATCTGAAAAACTCGACCCATTATTCAAATCGAGAATAATTTGGGCGATCGCGGCTGCAAAATTTTTATTATCAACCTGTTCCTGGATGGTTTCAAGGCTATCAACGAGTGTAATACCTGCTCGCAACATGGCGGCCAATTGGGAGGTGAATTGTTCCAGTTCTTTTGGTTTGAGCTTTTGGAATTTCTGGAAAAACGAATCCAAATCAACGGAACTCGATTTAATCTCCTTGACATTCAGAACCATCATATTTCTGGATTCCGCAATGTCGTAAAGTTCAAATTTTGTATCAGCAGACATGGATTGTTCAACAATCTCACCTTCGGCTGTTGATAATTTTACTTTGAACTCAGGCATGATTTTTTGTTGTTTCGATTCCGTAAATCTTCAGTTTGTGGTAGAGGGCATTCCGGGAAATTTCCAGTTTTTCAGCGGCGCGACTAATATTGCCATCCAACTGGGACATAGCAAGCTCGATAGCCTCTTTCTCAATCTCCCACAGAGGTCGGATCTCGTCCCGCGCATTCGTTTTATTCGCACCCGCCGATGGCGCCATAGCCGTGAGTTTGTAGACATTACTCACATCCCGCGCTGAAAGCCTGCGCCCCTCCGACATGAAAACCAATCTGGTGATCAGGTTTTCCAGTTCACGCACATGTCCGGGAAAATGAATATCCTGCAGCGCTTCCAAAGCCGCCACTTCCACACCTTTGAAATTCAGCTCCTGCCGCTGGGTCACCTTATCCAAAAAATAAAGGGTCAGCAGTTGAATGTCCGACCTTCGCTGGTCCAGTGGTGGCAGCAGAATAGGAACGACATTTAGGCGGTAATAGAGATCGGAACGAAACTGACCGTTTTCAACTCTCTGGGCAAGATTCCTGTTGGTAGCGGCCAAAACCCGGACATTAATCTGAATGGTGCCGGAACTACCGAGGCGCTCCACCTGCTGTTCCTCCAAAACCCGCAACAATTTTGATTGTAGCTGAAGGGGCATATCACCCACCTCATCCAAAAACAGAGTTCCCTTATCCGCCAGCTCAAATTTTCCGGGTTTGGATTTTTGAGCCCCGGTAAAAGCGCCCGGTTCGTAGCCAAAAAGCTCGCTCTCCAACAAATTGTCCGGAATTGCGGCACAATTGATGGAAACAAACCGGTTCTTCGAGCGGTCACTCAGGTCGTGAATGGTTTTACTGGCAACCTCTTTCCCGGTACCACTGGGACCCGTTATCAGTATCGTGTAATCGGTCTGAATCGCCCTGATCAGCAAACGGTAGAGATCCGCCATTTGCGGATGGTTTCCAATAAAACTCCCCAATCCCCGCGGATTCAGAAATGGTCGCATTTGCTTTGACGAATCATGGATGAGTTTCTGGTACACCATGATGCGCTGACACCAATCTTTCCCGATCTCACCATCTTCGGGATGAAACAGGAAACCAAAGAGATTGGGATGTACCGGAAAAAATTCCCGGTCTAAGGCGAGATCAGGCGTGAAGTAGATGATTGGCGTGAGGTTTTTTAATTTTGCCAGTCGTTGATTGAACAATGCATAATCACCTTTTACCGTCAGGACATCCATGAAAACGACATCGAAATATTCGATTGCCATAAATTGAAGGACGGAGGTCCAGTCCCGAGCTCGAACGACCTCTCCCTGTTGCTCGAGCCAGGAAAAATCGAGGTCAAAATCGGCTTTATGGGTACAGAGGAGGGCTTTCATACCATTGATACGGCTACTTTCAGGACTTCTTCCATGGAGGTGACACCGCTTTGGGCTTTCTCGTAGGCCGACTGTGCCAGCGTTTGCATGCCATTCTCGATGGCGGCACGTTTGATCTCATTCACCGTTTTATGTTCATTAATCATGTTGAGGATTTTTTCATCCGGTATCAGCAATTCATAGACAGATTCACGACCGAAAAAGCCGGTATTTTTACAATGCAAACAACCAACCGATGAGAAAAAATCACCAACCATTTCGGTTTCTTTAATTTTTAACGCATCAAAAATACTTCTTTCAGGTTTAACGGATTTTTTACACCGGGGGCAAAGTCGGCGCAGCAATCGTTGAGCAAGGATGCCACGGACAGTGGAACTCACGAGGTAAGCATCAATGCCCATATCCAAAATTCGCGTGATGCCCGAGGCAGCATCATTGGTGTGGATCGTGCTGAAAACAAGGTGGCCGGTGAGTGCAGATCGGATTGCCAGTTCCATGGTGTCACGATCACGAATTTCTCCAACCATGATCACGTCCGGATCCTGGCGTAAAATAGACCGTAGCGCTACGGTAAATGTCACGCCGGCTTTGGGATTTACCTGAGCCTGATTGATACTATCCAGTTGGTACTCCACCGGATCTTCAATGGTCACGATATTCGTCTCCACTGAATTAATAACATTCAGAGTCGCATACAGGGTCGTGGTTTTACCAGATCCGGTTGGACCGGAGACCAACACAATACCGTTGGGCATTGTGATGATGTGACGCCAGCGCTCCAATGTTTTTGGTGCAAAACCCAATTTGTGTAAATCAATTTTACTTTTAGCCTCATCGAGAATTCGCATCACCATCTTTTCGCCGTTGGTGGTAGGATAGGTCGAGCTACGCACATCCACCTTCGTATCCAAAAGCTCCAGATGAAAGCGCCCATCCTGAGGACGTCTGGATTCTGAAATGTCCATACCACTGAGAATTTTTGTGCGCGAGACAACCGGCGCAATAGAGGCTTTCGGCAGGGTATAATACTCCTGCAGGACGCCATCAACACGGAACCGAACGCGCACATCACGCTGACGGGGTTCGATATGAATATCACTGGCGCCGATTCTCACAGCCTCCTCAAACAGTAAATCAACCGCCTCAATCGCCGACTGATCTTCACCAATTTCCTGGGAAATAACGCGAGGACCAACCATCTGACCAGCTTGATTCTCAGATTTTGCCTGATATTTTGCAGCATTGTAGTACAGATCAATGTTGCGTTCGATGTCCGATTCGGCCGTGATCACCAGGTTGACATTCATGCCGGTTGTAGCAGTTACATCATCCACCATATCCACATCCAAAGGATCGGCTGTGGCAATCGTGAGTGAATCATCCAGGGCAAAAATGGGTAAGATATTGTATTTTTTGGCGAGAGCTTCGGGAACGGTTTTCAGGACGTCGTTATCAATGGAATACCGACCCAGTTTTAAATAGGGTAATCGAAGATAATCGCTCAGCGCCTTCGCCATGTCATCTTCGCCAATGTAGCCCAGTTGAACCACAGCCTTGCCAAAGTAAATATTGTGGTCCTTCCGGTATTGCAGAGCATCTTCAACCTGCAGGGCGGTCAATTTACCGGTCTCGACTAAGTACTCACCTATCTGTTGCTTTTTTGCCATAATGTAGGTCTATAAGGTTACTCAGTGTTCATACCTGGATGTTAGTTATCCCGATCGTGCGCACTGAGGGTTGGTTAAATATATACAAAATTATTGAGATACCAGTCCAGGAGCGTGCGTCCGTAAACCATTCCTAAGAACATACCTCCGACTAAAAACGGCCCAAATGGAACTTCCTGTTTCAACCGAACCTTACCCAGTGGCATCAACACCAGAAAGACCGCTGTTGCGAGAAGAAATCCCAGTCCCAAAGCAACCAGGCCAATTTTCCATCCTAAAATGAGTCCCATCCAGGCTACAAATTTCACATCACCAAAGCCCATCACATCCTGTTTGTAGATCCACCGGCCGACGATGGAAACCGTCAGTAGCCCCAAACCTAAAACGAGTCCGCCGATGATGAAGGTCAGTAATTCACTGCTGTAATTCGTAATCCACAATCCCGCCAGGGGAATCAACCCGAACAAGAGCAGTGAATCCGGTATAATCTGGAATTCAATATCAATCGTGGCGATGGGGACCAAAATAATGACGGTCAGGATGTACCAGAGCATCATCCAGGACCAGCCAAATACTTGGGCGATCACCAGGATTGAAACCGCCGTTACGAGTTCAATGATGAATCCGCGACGACCGTAAAGGTGGTCACACCCAGGGCATTTCTCCCGCCCCACATGGCGCAGAATCGGAATCCATCGAAGCCAGTTCTGATGCTTTTCGCCACAATTCGGGCAAACACCCGGGTTATGCCAGTGATCCTCCCTGGGCATTTGATTCACTATCCAATCAATCAGCCATCCGATCCAAAGACCGAATATTCCAATGATTGCCAGTTCTATGGGAGACATAACGTCCCCTATTTGGGTAAGTGGTTTTCGATAATTTTTACAAGTTCGATGGGACTAATGGGCTTCGTAACATACTCGTCCGCGCCGCTCTGTTTCCCCATCTCATGATCTTTTTCAGTATCTTTGGCTGAACAAATAATGATGGGAATATCTCGAAACTCTTCGTCAAACTTCAGCATGCGACAAACCTGGTAACCATTGATTGCCGGTAGCATCAGGTCCATCAGAATAACATCCGGATGTTCTTCGCGTGCTTTGTTAAGACCTTCCATTCCATCGCTGGCCACGCTCACTTCATGTCCGGCGCGCTCCAAAAACAGCTTGATGGGTTGTGAGAAGAAACTCTCATCATCAACAATTAAAACCTTGGCCATGTACTACCCTCTCGTTCATTTCTAATGCTAGTCATCAAATTCTTCCAATTCGATTTTTTCGGTAATCAATTCTTCATCCTCAGCATGCAAACGTACCCGTAAATCAGTCGGTCTGTCAGCAAATTTCAACACTTGTTCCATGGTGATCTCGCCACTTCGGAATAAGCGTTCAAGTGCAATATCAAATGTTATCATGCCTTCGGCAAGCCCGGCTTCCATCGTGTGCCGCAGCATATCAATGTCACCTTTGAGCAAAAGGTCTCTGATTCGACCGGTGGAAAGCATGATTTCCAAAGCCGCTGCCCGTCCGCCATCAATCGTTGGAATCAAGCGCTGACCTACGATTGCTTTCAGATTCTGGCTAAGTTGCATACGAATCATGTCGTGTTGTACCGGCGAAAACATGCTCATAATTCGCTGCAAAGTCTGGCTGGCATTCGTGGCGTGAAGCGTTGTGAGAACCAGGTGCCCGGTCTCAGCAAAATTGAGTGCGGCTTCCATGGATTCCATGTCCCGAATTTCACCCAGTAGCAACATGCCCGGCGCCTGGCGCAATGCGCTTTTCAGAGCACGGGCGTAGGTAAACGTGTCACTGCCGATTTCACGCTGGTTCACAATGCTCTTTTTGTGACGATGGAGAAATTCAATGGGATCTTCCAGGGTCAGGATGTGACCTGATTTAACTGTATTTCGATGATCAACCATAGCCGCCAGGGTGGTTGATTTTCCTGAACCTGTTGAGCCGATAACCAGAATGATTCCCCGATCCTCTTCCGCCAGTTGTGCTAAAATCGGCGGTAAACTCAAATCCTCCAGAGAGCGGATATTGCTGATAATTCTCCGTGCGACGAACGCATCAGAGCCGCGTTGTTTAAAGAAATTTATCCGAAAACGACCCATACCCGGAACGCTATGGGTGAAATCAATCTCATTGTTTTCTGCATATAATTGACGGAGTCGATCCGTAACAAAAAGCTGATCCTTTAATTCTTTGATGATCTCGGGCGTCAGGATTTCCTTTTCCAGCGGAAGTGTGCCCCCTTTGATGCTGAGCATTGGATAGGCTCCCAGTGTCACAAACAGATCAGAAGCATCTGCTTCTACCATTAGTCCCAGTAATGCATTGATACTATAACTCATGTGCCCGAGGTCTTTTCGATTTGCTTTTTAATCTCTTCGCTGTCAGCGGCGATATGGAGGGCATCCTTGCGTTCGATTTGACCCGACGAAATCAGACTTAACAGTGATTGTCCGAGTGTCGTCATTCCCAGCTTTCCGCTTGTCTGCTGAACGGAAGGAATTTGGTAGGTTTTGCCCTCACGAATGAGATTCCGGACAGCCGCTGTGCCGATCATGATTTCATAAGCTGCAACCCGACCACCACCCCGTTTGGGCATCAGTACCTGGGAAATGATTGCCAGAATAGATTCCGCCAACATGGTACGAATCTGGCTCTGCCGATCCGCCGGATATTGGTCAATAATCCGATCGATTGTTTTTGCCGCGCTCATGGTATGCAATGTCCCAAAAACCAAATGACCGGTTTCCGCTGCCGTAATAGCCAGGCCGGTCGTTTCAAGATCGCGCATCTCGCCCACGACAATCACATCGGGGTCTTCCCGAAGTGCACTTCTTAATGCGCGACTGAATGATTTGGTATTTGGACCCACTTCACGCTGATTCACCAGTGATAATTTTGAGTCGTGAACGAATTCGACCGGGTCCTCAATGGTAATGATATGGCGTCTGTAATTGCCATTGATGTAGTCAACCATTGTATTTAATGAGGTCGATTTCCCTGATCCGGTGGGGCCGGTGACAAGAATTAAACCCTTCTCCCGTGTGACCAAATCTTTGATAATCTCGGGCAACCCCAGGTCATTAAAGGTGTACATTTTGTTCGTCACAGCACGCAACACTGCCGTGTCTCCCCGCAATCCTTTGAAGACATTTACGCGATAACGGCCAATTCCGGCATATTCGTAAGCGAAATCGAGTTCCAACTCCTCCTCAAATTTTTTCCGTTCATCATCGGTCATAAGATTATAGACCAGCATATGAACATCCTGGGCGGAGAGGGCGGGCAATTTCGCGCGACGCATCCGGCCGTCAATCCGAATGAGCGGGGGTGAAAAGGGGCTTAGATGCAAGTCTGACGCGCCATTTTCTTTGGCCATGTTCAGCAGATCGAGAATGTCAACAATTCCGGAAATGATGCACCTCTATGGTTGAGTCAATGTATCCGAGACAATATTAGGTGTTATAAAAATCAGAAGCTCCCGTTGTTTGGTCACCTCCGATTTATTTCTGAACAAACCGCCGATGAGGGGGATATTTCCCAGCAAAGGCAATTTCGTGAGACTTTGATCTTCCTGCTCGAAAATCAACCCACCGATGAGCAGAGTTTCACCATTCCGCACCCGCACCTGCGTTGTCGTTGTACGCTCTGAAATTATCGGTCGGTCAGCATTGGGTCCGGTAAATCCAACCAGCGCTTGTACCACAGCATTAATGCTCATGGTGATAAATACTTTTTCATTTATTTTGGGCTGAACACTCAGATTGATCTGGATGTCCTGGTCCTGGAATGTGACCGGCTGTGTACCCGCCAGCCCACCTTCAGCTGTAGGCACCGTCACCGGATAGGTCGTTCCGACCGAAACATTTGCCATCATGTTTTCAGCAGTTGTGACCTGAGGTTCCTGAATTAACCGTGTCTGGTTATCGCTGGACAGGATGTCAAGAATTGCCGTGAAACTCAGAACATCGAGTGTAGCCAGGCTTAGATTTTTCCATTTTCCGATAGGAAAGGTGCCTGCTGTCCCCTGGTCACCACCCACCAGTGAGGCTCGCATATTCCAGTTTATTCCCAGCCGCTCGTTCATATCAAGATTCGTCTCGATGAATTTCACAGAGATATTGATTTGTGGAATCGGCTGATCAAGCTGGTCAATTACCCGTTCAATTTCGTTAAAATTATTATGGAGATCTGAAACCAACAAAATGTCGGTACTCCCGCCAGACCCGCCAGTGCCACCTCCGGCTGCACCGCCACCACCTCCGGCAGCACCACCACCGCCCCCGGCCGCACCAGCCAAAGCCGCTAAAGCACCGCCACCTGCAGCGCCACCACCCCCGCCAGCGGCTCCACCACCACCCGAAGCGCCTCCGCTGGCACCTCCGGTGAGGACTTTGGAGAAAACCTGCACTTTCCCCTTTTGGGACAGCACATTTGAAAGCGCAGCCGACAGGGCGCCAGCATCAACATATTCCAGTTTGTAGATGCGGGTCTCTAATTCACCTTCCAATTGTTGATCCATCGGCTTAACAACAATGATATTCTCTTTCAGAAACCAATCGTAATTATTCACCTTCAACAACGCGTCCAGTGCATCTCCCAGACTCACATCCTTCAGGTTTGCGGTGACCGTACCCACCACCTCTTCCCCGGCGATGATATTCAGATTATTTTGTTTGGCAATGAGTCGCAAAACATTGATCAGCTCAGCTTCTTTAAAATTAATGGAAACAGTTATATCAAATTGGTTCACCTGCCGCGCCCGGGCTCGTCGCTCCCGTTCAACCGCTGTCGGTATCCAAGAGAAAATCAGGTTGGTTCCGTTCCGATCAACCTGGATGTCCACAATCCGGTCCATATCAAAACGGATCTGTACCTTATCGCCACCGGAAAGCATCGCCCGGGCTTCAACACGATAAACAGGGGGTAAATGGATGTACTTAACAAAGGCACCTTCCATACCATACTTTACATTTTTAAACTCAATGAGAACCTGAGGCGGACTTTGGCTGGATGTGATTTTGTACTCAAGCGGTTCTGTGGCATTGATAATGATACCGTGTCGGTCTTTGGATTCAAAAGTATTGATGCCTGTAATGACCGGGTTCTCTTTCTTTGCATAGAGAACTGCAGCCATTGAAAGCAGGATGACCCACATTTTGAATCTGTTTTTCTGTAAATCTCGAACCACCGCCTGCGTCATTCCCACTCCGTTATTCCTCTAAATCAACCCGCACGGTTTTTGTCCCTTTGCGCAAAATTACATAATTCCGGCCAATTTGATCAACAATGAATCCACCGATTGGATCACCCGCCGTCACGACTTCATTATTAATGATCGCCATTCCTTCGGTACCCCGAATTGAGATGGCCGTGATTTTTAAATCAGCGTCGCCGCTTTTAAACATATCACCCAACAGCCCTTGATCCATCAGTTCATCGGAGGTGAGGTAATAAAACGGATCTTCTTCCCAGGTGCCGTTGTAGGTCAATGGCTTAATTTTCCCCTTTAGCTGATACGAAGCCTGGTCAGCCTTGATATTCGCCTGAATATCCGCCGTTCCGTTTTTGGGCGCTCCGGTGATCGCTCCGGTTTTCCCACCCGTCAACCATCCCTGATCGATCACAAACAAGACCACCACCAGCCCAAGCACGAGCAAAATTATTTTCTGTCGTTTCTCAGCCATTTTCCGTCACAAACATATAGGCAAACAGCATACACTTGGCATTTAACGCACCCTCATTACCCAGTTCAGATGCCAATTCCAGCCGTCCGATATTAAAATCGAACTCGCCTTCACTCAATATTTCCAGAAAGGTCCCAATCGAAATGTAATCCCCTTCAAATGTCATGGACACCGGATATTTTTCGATATGAATGGTTGTTGTGGTGAGGTTCGATTTAATGTTTGGCCAGGCATCTTCCAAATTGGGTTCGATGGAGACCAGGTTGATGTTATGCTTTGCTGCAGAATTACGAATGAAATTCATAGCCTGGATGAATCCGTTCCGGTCCGGAACTTTGGCTTGAAGGGTTGTGAAAGCTTCAATTGTCTTGTCATACCTCGCCTTCACTGCATCATAAGCTTCTTCACTGGCATTGATCTCTTCATATCGGAGATTGACCTCCTGGAGTCTTGCTTCAGTAAGGTCGATTGCCAGCCCGGCGTGCATAAAATTTTGCCATATGAGTACCAGCAGGGACAGAATGATGACGCCAATTGAAATCCCCAGTTTAGTTCTTGTATTCATCTTAATAATTGGTCTTTTTGACGATCATTAAAATTCACAATCCATCTCAAAAAAGCGCCGCTCACCCTCTTTATCATCCCTGGGTTTGATGACCATTTTAACTTTTTTGAAAAATCCCGCTTTTTCCACTTTCATCTTAAAGTTGGTCAGCTGGATGTCGGAAACGCTGCGGTCAGACTCAACAAATCCATCCAATAGAACAAAATCGCGATAAGAATCAGCGTCACTGACTCCATCAATATTTGTGGAATCACTCACCATGACACCACCCTTCAGGTCTTTATCAATGGTAAGTTTGGTGAGTTTAATCTCGACCGGAACGATGTGTGACAGGAATTTCAGAACCTTCACATAATTTTCACTTTTCAGACTGTCGGTCTCAAGAAATCCCTCATATTGATCCAAAATTCGAATGTCTTTCTGAAAACCCAAATACTGTTCAGTCTTGGGCGACATATTGCGTAAGGGCGCTTCCTTTGTTTCAAGCTCGTGCTTCAAATCGTTCGCACGAATCTGCTGAAAGGTCACGCTCAATAAAATGATGGGGACCAAAATGGCGGCAGCCAAACCGGCGACACTGGCGTAGGGAATCAATTGCTGATCTAAAAGCATCTCCTGAGGCAACAAATTGTAATCGTTACTTTGAATACTCAGCATTGAAAAAAGGGTCACATAATTGGGAAATTCCTCGAAGGGAATCGGATGATCCTCGTCAGCGTAACTTACATTTTCAGCTCGCACCGGATTAAACAAACTGATTTCGAACCCCAAATTTTCCTTCAACGCCCGGGATAGATTTGGCACGGCTCCACCGAGCCCACTGATATAAATATGGTCCCAGCTCAACTCATTGTACTGCTTTTTGAAAAAATTTATTGAGCGTTGAATTTCACTTGTTAAACGCTCGATCACCGGGCGCAGGAAAATAGACACACGATATAATGTCAAACCGTGTGGTTTTATCTTTCCAATGGGATTTTTGGGGATACCATAATCAAAGAAAATCTTCCGGGCTTCGGTCCGATTCAGGTTCAGTGCCTTGCCGTCGATATTGACTTTCTGCTCAAGCGCTGCCTCAAAATCATCAATACCTACCGCAATTTCCCGCGTGGTTAAAAGGACGCCCTGATGCACCACCACGAGCGTGGTTTTTGATTGTTCCATATGCAACAGGATGACCGTACGGTTTGCCTGATCGGGATATTCGCGTTTAAAAGCATGCCATAAAATGGCAGGTAGTTGGGAAGTGTATCGAATTTTGAATCCGGATTTTTTATATAATGCCAGCGCTTGCTTGGTGGCTTCTTTGTCTGCACCCAATATGACGACATGATCTTTACCGCCTGAAGTTGGGGAAGACTGGGCGAAATGTCTCAGTATTCCGCGTCCCTCACCCAGGTTCATGTTCTTCTGAGCCTGCCAATTAATCAATTCACCTAAATCCTTTTTACCCAACCCTGGAGGCGAAAGGAAAAAGTGCGTTTTACCCTGAAACTGGTTGGAATAGATAGTCGTATAGCTGTTCTTCCGGGACTTTTTATCAAATATTTTGGGGAGCGCAACCTCAACCAGCGTCCGAATATCTTTGATCGTGGTCGCATCATCCAATTTATAGGGCAGTGTCAGGCGACCGAATTTTTGGACCGTAAATCCCGACCCGGCAACTTTGGCTTCGAGATAACGAACGCCGTGATCATCCACGTCCAGACAAATTCGATGGCTGGATTTCATGATGCGACGCATCAGGTTTGCGGTGAATTGGTCAGCCTGTAAACTCGGTGCCAGAGACTCGGCCATTTCGAACAAGTCCGGACCAAACCCAAGCGGAAGGGCCCAGCCTTCGTCATCTACTTCAATTTCAAAGCTCGTACTGCGCTGTTGGGCTTCCTCTACAAGCTGGGTCCGGATCGCCTCTGTGGCTTTTTCAGATTTCTCTGCTTCAATGAATTTTTTACGCCGGTCCAGTAGATTCCTGGCGCCCCGAGGTTTTTTCGGTGCATCAGGTTGACTTTCCGGCTCAACGGGCAGTTGATCCTCCTCAAGTATGGGTTCAGGTACTTCAACTACAGGCTGATTTTTGAGCGGAGCGCCAATGGGCGTCGTTCCAAGAATGTCGTCTGCCGACAGGACAGGCTCTTCGGTAGCTGGAACTGACGGTTCCTGATCTTTCTTCTCAAGTGCATTGAGGAGACTCATCAATTTGGTTTGATTCGCACCACCCGGGCTTTTGGAAGGAGGTGGTTGTAAATCATCCACTCCCAGAGCTGAATCATCCGATTGCGAGGAAATTTCTGTTTGCGGTGCTTCAACCGGCTCCGATTTGACCTTTTCAATCGACTCTGATATAGGTTCAGGTTCAGGTTCAGGTTCAGGTTCAGGTTCAGGTTGAGGTTGAGGTTGAGGTTGAGGTTGAGGTTCAGGTTCAGGGTCAGGTTTAATCTCAGTCTTGGCTTCAACTGCCAAAGGCTGCTCGGGTACAAGTACCTCCTGCTCCTTTGGTGGGGTTGTCTCCGGAGGGGGAACAGGCAGCGGTTCCGGCTGCTCTGTTTCAACTTGTCGTGTCACCTCTGATTTTGAGAATTCCGTTGTTAAAAAATCGAGTTTTTTCTTTAAATCGGCGGCATCATTTTTAGGGATCGGCACGGTTTTATGAGTCATAAATCGTGCTTCAAAGTCATCAGTGGATTTGGGCAAATCCGACGGATCAAGTTCCTCGTCAGAAGCTGATTTGACGGGTTTTTGAGGAGTTTCTTTAGTTTTGACCTGGTCTGTTTCTGGTTCATTGTCAGTCTGAGAAACAACTTTTGTTTGTCTGTCAGACTCTACTTTTGAAGGGGGGATCGGTATCTCTTTTTCGACCGTAGTTGTCTTGATCTCGGATATTTCTTCGGTTTCCGGCTCTACCTCTTTGGCACGTGACCTTTTGGGTGAATCATCGTCCGATTCAGGAGGACCGACTTGTTGTGCCCGTAGTAAATCGAGTAAGCGACTGGTTGCTAATTTCTGGTCGTTATTCTTTTCAGCCATGAATTACTTAAGCGTTATATCTGCGTAAATTGTTTTTGATTTAAAAATCGGTTTACCATGGTTGCGGTGACTGCCTCTTCACGGGCAATAATCATTTCGAGCAGCAAATTATGGCTGAGCACGACCATTTTTCTTGGATAACCATTTGTTTCGTTAAAAATCATATCCTTCGCATCGTCAGTAAATAATTCCCCCGGGGCCGGATGTCCTGCAACCCGCAAACGGTAGTCGATAAAGTTTTTCGATTCCTCCCTGTCCAGAGGTTGAAGGGTATAGGACATGGCAATTCTGTCTTTGAGATTGGGCATGTGGTTCAGCGTCTCGCGAAATTCAGGTTGCGCTAAAATCACCACCTGCATCAGTTTTTTTTGGTTGGTCTCGAAATTGAGCAAAGACCGTATAAGCTCAAGTTGTGACGGTCCCATTTTTTGACCTTCATCAATGATTAGCACGATCTGTTTATTGGCTTCGTAGGCCATGTCAATCAGGAAATGCTCCAGCATATTCATGTAGGCCATCACATCGTCGCGCTGAATTCGAATGCCAAAAAGACGAGCCATATGTTGCACAAACTCAAGGTTTGAACTAAAACCCGGATCAATGATGAGAAAAAATTTAAAATCCCGGCCATACTCGGTGAATCTGTTCAATAAGTACCGGGAGAGCGTCGTTTTCCCCAGGCCGATTCCCCCCAGAACGACATTCAGTCCACGACCCAATCGCAGTGATATTTCCAAACGATCAATACAGTTTGAGTGATGTTTGGCATCAAAATAAAAATCGGGATCGGGCGTCATTGAAAATGGCTCTTTTTCCAGCCCGATCAACTCATAATAATTCACTGGACAAATCTCCTAGACGTTGGTATTGCGGTAGTCATCTGCCCGTCTGGTAAAGTAAAACATGAAACGCATGAATTAAATACCTTAATTTCATACTGATATCGCATTTAGTGGCTGTATTCAAGCTTCAGAATCAGGCAAATGTATACCGTAGGTGGCCATTTTCCGGTACAGCGTACTCCGGCCAATTCCCAGAATTTTCGCCGCCGCTACGATTTGGTGGTGCGTGTAGTTCAGCGTTCGCATAATTGCATCGCGTTCGATCTCTGTCAGGGGGGCTAATCTGTCGTCTGTAACCAGTGACGTTCGATGTTCGGCAAGTTCAGTTTTTAGTCTGAATTCCATGGGTAGATCATCCGCTTTCACAACTTCGTTTTCTATCGTCAGCAACAGACGGCGCGAGATATTTTGCAGCTCCCGAATATTTCCCGGCCAATTGTAACCCTTTAATAATTCTATCGCTGAATGGCTAAAATCGTGAATAACAGGCTGATCTTCCCGGCGGTAATTCTCAAGAAAATATTGGAGCAAATCGATGATGTCCTCCCGCCGTTCTCGCAAGGGAGGAATCGTCACCGGAAAGACCGAAAGTCGGTAATAGAGATCTTCCCGGAATTGCCCTGATTGGATTGCCTCTTTCAGGTTTTTGTTCGTTGCGGCAATGACTCTGACATCAACCTTGATCGATTCATTCCCACCCAAACGATAAATTTCTGATTCCTGCAGCACCCGTAATAATCGTGACTGGGCAAGGATGCCCATATCGCCGATTTCATCCAGAAAAATGGTTCCCCCATTGGCTTGCTCAAATTTGCCCAAATGGCGCTGACCGGCTCCGGTAAACGCTCCTTTTTCATATCCAAAGAGTTCACTTTCCACCAAACTGTCGGGCAGTGCAGCACAATTTATGGCAACGAAAGGGCGGCTTGCCCGGCGGCTATTCTGATGGAGTGCCCGGGCAATCAATTCTTTGCCGGTACCATTTTCGCCCTGAATTAAGACTGAGAAATCCGTTTTGGCTAAATCCCCAACAAGTCGTAAGACATTCTGCATCGCCGGTGAATGAGTTATGATATTTGGAAACTGTTTTTCAGGCGAGCTGCGCTGGCGTAAGTGCATTAACTCTTTGATCGATTCGACATATTCAAGTGCGTGATCCACAGCCACCAGGAACGCCTCTTTTTCAATCGGTTTCACGAGATAGTTGAATGCACCGGAGCGCATTGCATGCACAGCAACTGCCACCGATTCATCTGCTGTTAGCACAATGATTTGAGGGATTTTGCTCTGATGGGTGAAAGTTTGAATAAGAGAGTGAACCGATTGTCCACCCAGGGATAAATCAAGGATCAGAACATCGGGTTTGAACGACTCCACGCTTGTTAAGATTGCGTCTGCCTTTGTTTCAAATGCCACTTGGAGACCATTTATTTCAGACAGAAAATATTGGTAAACACGCTGCATCTGCAGGTCATCTTCCACGATGAGTAGCTTGGCATTTGTGATCATTCTATCGCAATGTCCTTCCCACTAAGAAAGTATTCCGTTCCTGAAGGATGAATCTTACATTCGGCCATGACAGAAGATTATTTAAACGACCCTGAATTCATCATTATTCGGCGTGAATACCTGGATGACCTTCGTGCAAAAGCACCAGAGAATTTGGCCAGTGCACAAGCGGGGAATTTCGAACCAGTCAGAACCTTCGGCCATAATCTAAAGGGTAATGGAACGAGCTTTGGATTCCAACGCATTTCTGAATTAGGCGCTGATATAGAGAAAGCCGCGATCGAGGGAGCACAGGATATTCTTTTGGACCGGTTGCCGAAATTAATTGAATTTTTGGGCGAAGTAACACTTTAACCTGCACCGAGCATTACAGCCGGGGGAAGAGTTTCCAGCGATTATTTACCGGCTGTAGGGGACGACTGGTATGGATTTGGACAGACCGCGTCGGATCATTCTCATTGAAGACGATGCAAATTTCATTTCGATTTTAAAATACCATCTGACCTCTGCAGGTTTTGAAGTTGAGGGCATCACTTCAGATGAGGCAATTAATCCAGGTGCCGGACAATTTAGACCCGATTTAGTCATCTGTGACCTGGTGATGCCAGTACCGGGTATGGATATTCTGGCTACCATCAAGAGCAACCCGAGATTCAGACAGATTCCGTTTATTTTCGTCTCAGCTTCCAAAGACCATCAAGACAAAATCAGCGCCTATCTGAGTGGTGCGGACGATTATCTGGAAAAACCACTTCATTTCCCCGAGCTGATCGCCAAAATCACCGGGATGTTTAAACGACTCGATGTCATCCAACAGGACATCTATCGTGATCCCATGACCAATCTTTATAATCGTAGATTCCTCGACCAGGAATTGCCTCGTCAACTTAGTTTTCATCAGCGCCATGACCAAAAAATGATCATTGGAATTTTGGATATTGACCATTTCAAATTTGTGAATGATACCTACGGCCATCAGGTGGGGGACATCATTCTGGAGAATTTCGCTAAGGTGATTTTGGAAACGGTCAGGGCATCGGATTATGTCATTCGTTATGGTGGTGAAGAGATCGTTGTCCTGTTTATCAATTCGGAGATGCAGGGCTCCAAGGCAACGCTGGAACGACTTTTGGAGCAACTGGCGAACAATCCATTGCACACGATCGCCGACAATCAAAATAATACGCCTATCTATATTTCTTTTAGCGCCGGACTTGCGGAATTTCCCATCCAGGGTGAAAATGGCGACCAGTTGCTCAAGGAGGCAGATAAAGCACTTTACGAAGCAAAAACTTCCGGTCGTAATCAGGTTCGGATTGCGCCGAATCCATAGCTCGAATAAGCCGTATCACCAAATTTCTGTTCGGTAATCTTTTTTTAAAAAAATAATAATCAGGAAGATTGGGGTGACCCAAGATGGGTCTGAAGTTCCCTCGTTGCCGTGACAACTGGTAGAATGTCGTCCGCTGATTTCATCAACTGATTTAAGACGGTAACAACTTGCTTGGCTTGTTCGGTCTCGCCCCGGGCAATGTAGGATTCAGCTAAGGTGTAATAGGCCTGCATGTCTTGAGGGTTCAGAACCAGATGCGTTTCCAGTAAATTTTGGCCTTGTTCATGCTCCCCCATCTTGATCCGCATTTCAGCTTCCTCTACCAAAAAATTGGTCGTTGAAATTTGCCGCAATCTATCCAGGTAAACTTTTGCGCTGGAATAATCTTTCCGCAAGTAACAAATCCTGGCTTGAGCATACAGATCGAAATCTACCGTGTATTGAATAACGACATTTTTATAACCGGGAATACCCGTCCAGGTCGTCCAATATCGCTCCAGACTGTCTGGCTCATCTTTTTGGAGATAAAATGCGAATTTGGCCAGAACCGTAATCTCATTACCCAGTATTTTGAGGTTTTTCTCCATCGTATTCACGATGAAATTGGCTTCGTTGTCGAAATTCATCCTCGCTAAATCCTGAATCAGAGGTATCCAGGTCACGAAGTAATTGATCGGCATCATCGTATTTCGGCCTAACGCCATCATCTCGCGATAAACCTTAACGGCATCAATAAAATGTCCCTGATCTTTCTCCAGATCGTATAACAACCGGTAAAGTTGGACCTGATCACGCACCGCGCTGCGTTGATCCAGCATGGTTTCAGTCTGTTTTACGACAATTTGAATATTTCCCTGACGCGCTTTTTCCCTGGCTACTGCAATCCAATTAGCGATTTGGCGCGGATCGTTACCATAAGCTTGTTCATAAGCATGCAGTGCTCCGGCATAATCACCTGTCGCCCGAAGCGCGTTGCCCTTCAGCAAATAGCCCAGATCCCGACCCGGATGGTCATTAATAAACTGATTGGCATAGCCCAAAGCATCGTCCGTCCGTCCCAATTCCAGGCTAATCCTGCTGAGAGCATCCAGCGCTTCCTCGTTCTCCGGGTTCATTTGATTCACGCGTATCAAATTTGCCAACGCCTCCTGACGCTTGCCATCACGATTGAACTGCTGAGCTCTGAATAAATAGGGTTGGGGATTGTTCGGCGCCAGCGCGATCCAGCGGCTCAAAGCATGATCAGCCGCTTCGTCATTACCCAGGACTAAAAAATAGTAATATTCCAACAACTGACGATTATTGTCGCTTAACCGATCTTTGAAACGCATAGCGGCTTCGAGATGGTCCACCCAGTCAGGACGATTTAATTTGAAACAATGTTGCCAGGCCAAAAATTGAGCCAACGCGAATGTCGGATCGGCAGTCACAGCGGCTTTGATGTCCACCAATGCCTGTTCAGCATCGTCTTTCCACGTCACTGAGCACCAATATTCGCTGTAGGACTCGATCGCTTCCACATTGTAGCTCGTGAGTTCTCTAACCGGTAAATCCTGAAACGCATTAATCTGTTTTTCCGACAAATTGATGGCTCGTTTTATGGGCACTGATAACAGGTCGATAATTTCAATAACGCTGGTGTCCACAATATTCTGATCGAGTAGGATTTTCCCCTGCTTCACATCGTAAACCCGTGCCCGGACCTGCCATAACTCGCCCTCTTTTCGAAAATCGCCATTAATGAGGTACTTGGAACCCGCGTCCTGAGCCCATTTTAGTTGTATGGAAAGTGGCACCGTACTTGGTCGCTCCATTTCAAGTCTGCTAATAGCTCCCTGATTGATGTATTGGTTACTGAAGGTCAGATAATTGTTCTGATTTAAATCCTCCAGCAGTCCGTCTATGAACCAGAATTCAAGCCAGTCATTGGCAGAATCCCCCGTATTATTCTGGAATAAATAGAGCATGAGGGGTGTCTGGAATTGTGGTCGAACCAATGTCCGCTCCGTGATACTACCACTATCATCTTCGTACTTCACACGCATAACAGAAGCGTCGGTGGTTGTCGGCGTGGAAGAAACTGAGCCTGGTGGCATAAAAGTAAGTACGAGAAATACCGCCAAGACATTGAGGGGGATAAATATTTTTTCGGTTTTGGTGATGGGGTCTTTACCCGGTCTTCCGTGAAAATAGGCGATCACTCCCGCAGTGGGTACGAAGGCAGCAAGCAGGGTTAAGGCAGTAAGTTTAAGCGATGGTGCTAGGTGGAGCGTGTCAACAACAAATCCGAAAAATTCCAGAAATACCCATCCACCACCGAAGTATGCGGCAAGAATGGGAAAGAAGCGTCTTTCTTTTAATTCATCCCAAATTTCTAGGGGGTTCGTCATTCGCCTGATAATTTCCGGATTGTTTGGTTCCTGTTACTCCCCCGGTGAGCATTTGTTGCACGCTTGAGACGCGCCAATGTAGATCAGCAGAAAAATATTGGCAAGTAAAAGAAAAATTGCGAGAGTCTGATAAATCACGCGATTTAACAGGGGTTAGAATGAGGTACTCAACTGCAAAAACACCTCATCCGCACCGGCACTATTGCCAAAATCAGAACCTGTGGGACCATCAAAGAATAGACCGCCAAGGGTGAGATGAGTCGCATCCGCCATCTCCCATGAAAGGAACGGTAACCAGAACCAATCCCGATCGGCCAGGTTCAACACGGCCACACTTTGAAGATTGATAAAGTTGGTGACTTTATAGCGAATGACATTTGAAACGGAATAACCGGTTGTTTCGTAAACCGGTATGAAATGCTGGAGATTGAGTTGGAGAAGCCTCTGGGATTCTGACGCTTTATCGTAATTAAAATAATGTCTTACACTCCCCTGCAGGTTCAATGAAAACTTGTCGTTGGGAATCCAGTCTCCACCGAATGTGCCAAAGAAATTATCATTGATTATCGTTGGATTGTCCCCACTTCTGTCATCTGAAAAATTGAAGGACCCCTCACCCTTGAATGCCCATTTTTCACCCGTGAAAATAAAATCAGCGCCAACCATATCCAGACTATGAAACCTGAATACTTGTACAATTCTGTCGTCCGAGGTCAGAATGGTTTCTTCAAGTTCTGCCTTTTTTCGCCACCCATGATAGCCATACACCGACCAGCCAACGATGCTCAAATCCCGAGCGAAACGCACACCAGATTGTCCCATGGCCAGGCGGTTGTCAGCCACGGAAGGTGAAAAGGGAACGGGCAATTTATCCGGAATCAACCGTGGCGCGTAGATCACTTCCAAATGCCCCCACACCGGATAAATCGACGCTTTTACTGCGGGAATCGGAATTCGATAGTCCTCAATGTCGGAGGACATGTTGGTATAGTCCCAGGGATTAAACACATCAGTGGGATTCACCCAGTCAGCGCGCCCCCAAAACAGATATTGCTGGCCGATGCGCACGTCCAACCATTTCCCGTAGTAATCCAAATACATTTCGGCTGGATAAATGGCCAATCCTGTGGATCGTGGCGCGGTTGCGCCCTGGTCCGATAGGTAATCATATCGAGCGACGAAATCTGCCCGATACCCAACCCGATCTCCCGTGCGACCGGAAAAATTCAACTGCACCTGGCTGTACAGTTTGTCCCATCTATACACATCATTTGGATTGATCGCGCTAAATGTCTTCAAGCGTCCCGCAATATCCAGTTCTCCCCGAACGCCTGAGAATGTCAACCCAAGCAAGATCAATCCACCGGTGAGTATCCGGAGCATATCTATTGTTCTCGCTGCAGGTAACGGGGTGTGAAAAAGTCGTCGGAAATGGGAATATCTATCTCCAAATCTTCGAATGTCATCCGACTCGTATGTTCAATAATCACATCCTGCATCACCATATCAGTGGCGAATGGAACGCCATTAATCAGGGTAAATTTTTCAACATCCAGCTTCTTTTTCAACTCACCGGATTTGTCATAATATTCAGAATGAAACATGCTTAAATCAGTCTGATCAACCCATCGAATGATTTTGCTATACCCTGTTTCATCCAAAACCTGCTGGGACTTTGGCAGGGCTTCGATCATGAATGACAGTCGCCTGTTCCTCGTTTCTTCACCCAAAAGACGATAGGTCCAGTCCTCCAATTCAGGTGTGCCAATGTCATAATAGGTGAAATCACTGGACATGAAGTTCCCGCCGCTGCCACTACTGGCGATTTTTTTAATCTGGCGTAACGCCGGCAGGTACAAAAATCTGTCATCAGCCCGGTCCGCATGTTCAATGGTTAAAAATCCCGTCCCCCTCACATCCTTGGGATAAACAAATTTCATAAGCATTTTGGTCAGGTCAGTGGACGGATCGGTTTTGGAGAAAAACGCTATTTCCCGTTCCCGTGTATCACCAGTGCGAGTTTCCAGAACTAATTTAAGATCAGCCTGCATTGTTTTGATACTGGAACGCTTCAACGCCCGTTCCATGATGTCATAACCGGTGTTCTGCATCCAGGCGTAGTCCGTCAATATGAAAAATAATATCCCGATACAGATCGATGTGCGTCGCATGAAAACCTCCTCAGCGCGCTAAAGATTTGGGTTTAAATGTGAGGAAGACCCCCGGCAAAATGGTTAACGCACCAAAGGCCGCGGTGAGCATTGTGAGTGTGATCAGGACACCCATTTCCATAATAGCGACAAATTGTGACATGGCAATTATCGAAAATCCGGCCGCGACGGTGATGGAATTGAAGAATATGGCCAGACCGGCTTCACGCATCGTTGCCGGAACCGCAGCATCAAAATCAAGACCTTCTCGTAGCTTAATACGATACCGGTGAACAAAATGAATGGCGTAATCCACACCGACACCAATGGCGATGCTGGAAATGGTGAGTGTTTCAAGGTTCAGATTAATGCCGGCAAATCCCATGAAAGCGAAATTTAAAAACAACGCAAAAAATAGCGGAATTGTATTAAAAAGACCAACCGTCGGCGATCGAAACATCGCCCAGGTGATGACCCATACCAAAAGGAGTGACGTCAAAATACTCCATATCTGCCCCTTGACGATGAGATCATCCACCACCAGGAAAAGTTTCGCCATGCCGGTGATTGCCGCCGAAATGTTCTCATTCCGGTTCATGTTTTCGTTGATGTATGTGGTGAGTTCCTGATCAATCGCTCGCAAGGTCGATTGTTTATCCGAATTGATCATGATGCTGACTTTGGCGTGACGATACGGATAATCCACCAAATTCGACATGTCCTGCGGCTTACCGGACATTTCAAATAGCTGTAAATACTGGGCAACCAATTCTTCTCCGGAGACCGTGTACTCTTTGGAGACTTCAACCCAGCCACCATTTTTCTCAACCCATTCAGAGCCGGTCACTCTGGCTTCAATCGGCGGAATGGTATAAAATGCCGGGTCATCCGCATGCAAAACTTTATTGATGCGCTTGATGAAATCAGCCAAGGACTGGACGCTGCCAACATGGTCAATCTTCAGCGCTAATTGCTTCAGTTCATCCAATTGAGACAACAACACCGGATCCTTCATGTCGCCGGGTTCTCTGCCTTCGATCATAATGTCAAAAGAGGTCGTTCCGGCGAAATGCTCGTTCACAATTTCGTTGGCAAATCGCACCGGATGATCAACCGGAAAATTTTCGACCGATGAAAAACTGTGCTGCAAGCGGGAGATACCCCAGATTGAAAATAAGGTCATGAGGACGATAAACGGCATGAGCCATTTTTGGCGACGAACCAGGAAAAATCCCCACTTTTCCACCCAATCGGCTGCGTGGCGTCGACTTTCCTTACCTCGATAGCGTTTTGGAATTTTTAAAATGGCAAGGAACGCCGGAATCCAGGTAATGCTGATGATTAATGCCGAAAAAACACCAAAGGCAGTGAAATAACCCAGTTCCGATATGGACTCAGCGCCCACCGTACCCAGAGCCAGAAATCCCGCCATGGTTGTTAATGACGTCATCACCACCGGCGAGAGCATTTCGGTCATCGTTGCCCGGGTGATAGTCCGGGCTACCGGGTCTGGTGTAAGACTTACATGGTGGTAAAAATGCGAGATGATGTGAATACTGTCCGCGACGGCAATAGCCATAATTAAAATGGGCATAATTTCCGTAGCATGACTCATAGGTCTGCCCAAAATCGCCATCGCCCCCATCGTCCAGATGACTGCGAAAATCACCACAGAAAGAGGTAGAAAAATGCCGCGTAAGTTTCGAAAAATAAACGCAAGTAGAATGAAGATAATGCCAATGCCTGACATAAAGAACACGGCCATGTCGCGCTGCATTCCCAAACTCACGTAATAATTCAATATCGGTTTACCCGTCAGGAGTAAATCCAGATCCGTCTTTTGGTCGAATTGATCCATGGCAGGAATCAGGTCTTTGATATATTCCTTCACATCGGCTGTATTTTTTAAAAATATCATGATGCCAAATGCGCTTTCATCTTTCGCCAGAAGGTTTCCCAGCGCTAAATCACTATTTAATAAGTCGTGCTTGAATTTGGCGATTTGATCATCTGTGTTTGGTGCCGAAGCAAGGATGTCGTGAACCTCCATTCCTTCACTTGTACCCTGGATAACCGAAATATTGGTGGGCGAAATCACCGAATAGACAGCGCTGTCGTGTTCAAGTTTATTCGTAAGGTCCCAAACGGTTTGGAGATGTGCAGGCAGAAACAAATTGGTTCCGGACAAACCGACAAAAACAAATTCTTTGCTGGGGAATATCTCGCCCATTTTGTCGTAAAGTCTTTTTGCAGGAATTTTTTGAGGAAGCGCCTGGGTGACATCCGGTTCCATCCGAATTGACCGACTCGCATATCCCATTCCAAGTGTGATAATCGCGATCGCCAGAATGAAACTTTTGGGGAACCTGAGCACGAATTCGTTGAAGCGCTGCATCATTTCCTCACTCCTGTAAGAATTGGAGCATAAAGCTGTTAATGGTTTCAATTTCATCCATGAGATTCTGAATGGGGACCTGCCGCAACAATTTGCTGTTCAAGCCTGTTAAGAAAGTCCATAAGACTTGCAGCAAGTGTTCCAGTTGATCACTATTATTCACAAGCAACTTGCTCTGGAGAATCCTATCAAGGCGTTGACGATGCCACGTCAGTAATTCCCGAACCGCCACTGATTCTACAATCTGAAGCGGCGCGCTGCGACCCAGCGGGAAAAATATGTTAAAGAATTCGCGATGCTCATTCATGTACACCACGTAGAAGGTGAGCATGGTTTTGATAATATTGGCGGGTTCTTCAATTTCCAGCACGGGTATCATTTCGGAATAATAGGCTTCCGTCCCAGCAACATAAATCGCCTCGTAAATCGCCTCTTTTGTTGGGAAGTAGTAATAAAGGGTCGCCTTCCCCAAGCGGGCTGACTGGGCAATATCGGCCATACTGGTCTCAGCATAGCCTTTTGCTGCGAAAACGATGAGTGCAGCATCCAGAATGAGTTGCCGGCGTTGAGCTTTTTCCTCTGCCTGGCGGGTCAGGACTTGGATTCGACTATTGAGTTTATTCTCGACCATACGGTCGATAAATTAGAATGATGTATTCTGACTCCTAGAAATACTTACGGTTATGTCGCATCTCACTGAATAATTTGTCACCTTGTAGGGGTTGGTAACTTGGATTAATTTTTACCCCAAACCGAAGCATGATTAAGGATTATCCAAACGATGCCAGCAACTGGTGATGGACCCGCCCAAAAAAAACGATTATGGCGAAATTTGTTCCGACGGCGAGGGTCTGTAAACTTTAAAGCCTGGTACATCGGAATCATTTTTAGTCTGATCGCCGGATTCGCTGCCTACTGGGTGAATCAGTTTCAATTCATTCAGTCTGTCGAAGCCAAAACTCTGGATATGCGCTTCACCGGCTTCCAAATTCCGGAGCGCGCTGACACCTCGATTATCATGGTTGCCATTGATAATAATAGCCTCGATTATTTCGCGGCAAATGGTCAGAGTTATCCCTGGCCGCGTTCGTTCTATGCTCTCATTACCAATTATTTTAAAGAAGATGGCGCGGGTCCGATCCTGTTTGATATGCTCTTTTACCAGCCGGATGGTGATTTCGCAGAATCAGACGCCGAACAAACTGATGGTAGTTTTGCACAGGCGATACAAGCGAACGGCCGGGTCATTTTGGGTGCGGAACTGACGCTTGATACGGCCACGGTGAATGCTCAATTCAGTGAGACGCGCTACCGGATCGTACCACCTGACATGGCGAAATTTGGTTTAAAATTAAAATCGGGCTGGATTCCGGATTTTCCGCGCTTCAGAAGCATCAAAGCCCCCATTGATACCCTGCGACACAAAATTCGCGGGTTAGGCATTACCAATATCATGACTGATCCTGATGGTATATTCCGCCGGGTGCCACTGGCCTATAAACTCGGTCAAAATTACCTGCCGATTCTCGCTCTGAGTGGTTGGTTGAGCGAACAACCCGGCGCAGTCGTCAAGACTGTCAATGGCTCATTGCAAGTCGGAGTCCGGGCAATTCCCATTGACCCGGAGGGTCGTTATCTGTTGAATTGGTATGGCCCCGGTGGCTCGAAGGGTGTGTTCAAATACATCACTTTCAGTTCCGTCATTCAGAGCGCATCAGCCCTGCGATATGGTGGCGTTGCAAGTCTTCCGCCCGGATACTTCAAAGGCAAAACAGTCATTGTGGGCGCGGAAGCCTCCGGCCTGAAGGACCTTAAACCGACGCCATTTTCATCGCTGGGTGATTACCCTGGAATGGAAATCTGGGCAACGCTGCTAAGTAATTTACGGAACAACGATTTCATCACGATTGTCCCGGATTATCTCAACGTGATGAATACGATCCTGGTGACGCTGCTGGCTTATTGGGCATTCAGTCGCTTGCCACCAAAATTGAGTTATCCCGGTCTGTTTTTCGTGCTGGTTTATATCATTGCACTGGCAGCCTATCTATGGTGGGCTGAACGCATTTTGGTGAATGTCACCATGCCCGTGACAGGATTCATTTTCGCATACGCCTTCATTTTTTTCAATGAACAAAAGGATAAGCTTTTTCTGAAAAAAGCATTCGGAACCTATATATCGCCTGAGCTGATTAATGTGATGTACCAAAATCACGAGGAGCCACAGCTAGGCGGTGAGACTATTAACGGGACTCCATTGTTCACGGATATTCAACGCTTCTCGTCATTTTCAGAACTGGTCTCCGCACAGGATTTGGTGGCGTTATTGAATGAATATCTCACAAAAATGACCGACATACTTTTAAGTGAAGGTGGGACTCTGGACAAATATGAAGGCGACGCCATTATTGCATTTTTTGGCGCTCCGGTTCGATTACCCGATCATGCAGTGCGTGCCGCCCGAACAGCCGTGCGGATGCAAAAAGGACTGAGTGAGCTGCGGGAAAAATGGCGTCAGGAAAAGGGTCGCTGGCCGGATGTTGTCTCGCAAATGCGGATGCGAATCGGGTTGAGTTCCGGGGAAATGGTTACTGGCAATATGGGTAGCAAGACCCGTATGAATTACACCATGATGGGTGACACCGTCAATACCGCCGCCCGGCTGGAATCATCCGCCAAAGCTTATGGCGTCTACACCCAGATCAGTCATCACACTGCTGCTCTGTTGGGTGAAGAATTTGCCATGCGAGAACTGGGCACGACCCGGGTTTTTGGTAAAAAAGAAGCGCTCACCACCTTCGAAATTCTGGACTACACCAAAGACTTAAGTGATGCCGACCGCGAACTTTTGGCGTTATGGCCGCAAGGACTGGCAGCAGTTAAAAACCAAACCTGGACCATCGCCATAAAGATTTTTGAACAAACATTGGCATTTGAGCGCCAATTTGAGGGGCGTCCCACCAATCCCAGTCGCGTCTATCTGGAGGAACGAATTCCCTATTGGCGGGCTCATCCACCCGGAAAAAATTGGGACGGCATTTGGGCATTAAGCTCCAAATGACAACCTTGAATTAGAAAAAAACAAAATGACCACCTGAGTCAATTCGACTATCCCAGGGACAGGAGAAAATTATGGTTAAAAGATCCATCACCCTCGCTTTGATCGCCTTGTTTGTGCTGGCAGCGCAGACTGACACGATTAAACGCAAACGCGCGCAACTACGGGAAGGACCCGGTGCCTGGTTTCAGGTTATTGCTGAACTGAATGAGGGCGCATCGCTGGAAATATTGGAGGCAACGGAAGATGGCTGGCTGAAAGTCAAAACGGGTAATCTTGACGGCTATGTCTCCCAGCGCGTGGTGGAAGGTGTTGCACCGACCCAGGACATTTTTGCCCAGATGGGGCAACAAGCGGCTATGACCCAGGTTGCTCAGTCCGGTGTCTCGGCGGCGGTGAAAGGTTTCGCCGAAAAATTCGCAAAACGTCTGAAGGGTGATCCTGTTTTCCTGACCGAGCTGTATCAATACAACCTGAATGCTCGTGAATTCAATACTTTCAAAAATACGACCTATCAGGAGGTCAATCTCCGGAAGATTCAGCGCAAAATCAAACTCCCTAAACTGAAAAAAGCACCACAATTCTCCTTCTCCGAGGAGGGCATGGGTCAGGCTATTGCTGCAAAAATCGCCAGTCAGGGACTGTATCGCAATAAACGGGTTCAGGATTACGTCAATGATGTGGGCCAGCTCGTCGTCGCTGCCAGCGATGCTTATGACGTGAGCTTCAAATTTTTCATACTGGACCTGGAAACCGTGAATGCTTATGCCTGTCCCGGCGGCATTATTTTTGTCACGAGGGGCGCTCTGGAGAGAATGGAATCTGAGGCTGAACTGGCTTGTTTTCTGGGACACGAAATCGCACATGTGACCAAAAAACACGGCATGAAAGAGATTGAAGAGCGCAAAGAGATGATTACGGCGGATAATGTGTTCATGGATATGGATGCAACTGCTGATCCGGGTATTGCTGCCGTTTCGCAGGACCTCGACGACATGGCACTGGAAAGTTACGAAACGATTTTCAGTGGCCGGCTGAAAGGCTACGAAACCGAGGCTGACCAAATGGGCTTGCGCTACGCCGCCCGTGCGGCATACAATCCGCAAGCGGTTCTCGGGTTTTTGGATCGGCTGAACAAAGGACCGGAACTATCGAACAACGAGCATTATACCAAGAGCGAAAACCTCATTCGGGTGGGTAAGATCAAATCCTTTCTGAACGGTGAAAAATGGCCATCCAAAGAATTTTTGTCAGACAACGCCAGCCGTTTTCTGGGATTTCGTAAACTGATCCGGTAATGGGGGGATCGAATTAGCTATTCATTGCTACGGAGTTGGGAAAAATGCAGGGTCAACTGCACAATTTCAGGCACGTTCCCCAGTCGAATGGGTGGTCCCCAAGTCCCGGCACCACTGGAGACATAGTACTGGGTATCGCCCTTGCGTAAATAGCCCCAACTACGCTCATAAATTTTTTCCGTGATGTAATTCAATGGCCAGATTTGGCCGTGATGCGTATGGCCGGAGACTTGCAAATCCACGCCGTTTTCCATTGCCTCACTCAAATTAAAGGGCTGGTGATCCATCAGGATGATGGGTTTTGATGAATCCAGCGGGGAAATCAAGTCTGTCAGCCTGAGTCGTTTTACACCGGTAAACTGAAGCGCAGACCGGTCCACACGGCCTACGATGTACAACTGATCATCAATCAGTGCAATCTCGTCCTGCAACATTTTTACACCGGCCTCTTCCAGATATTTTACCGCCGTTTGCGGATTCCCACTGATGTACTCATGGTTGCCGGTCACCGCAAACATTCCCCGGGTTGTTTTGATTTGCGCCAGTACCGGGCTCATATCGTGTTCGATCAGTTTATCAACGTCCTCATCAACCACATCCCCCACCAGCAATACAATATCCGGCTTGAGTGAATTGATGGTGTCCACAATTTTCTGAAGACGATTGGTGTTAATAATCGTACCCAGGTGGATGTCAGAAGCCATGACAACATTCAGACTTTCCACGGACTTAAGCGCTTTATTGATCGTCAGATCATAGGATCGTATTCTCAAAACCCTGGCGTTAAAGTGACCCATGATAACACCCATAAATGCCAGGATAAACACCGCTACCCGCCAGTAATTCCCGAATGCAGTGCCCCAGACATTTTGAAAAATTGACTTTGGCAAAGCGAACGAGATAAGTCGAAACAAATCGCCAATCAGGTAGCCGGTGAACAGCAAGATCATGAAGCCCAGATAATAAGCGCCGAGATAAATCAATATCGAAGAGGGTGGACATTTGTAAAATGATTCAACGATTCGACCCAACGGATAGGCTAACATGAGGAAAACGATGATCCAGGCGAATGGTTGTCCGGGCCAATGTAGATGCAAAAGCGTGCTACGGATGTGCCAGAGAATATAGACATTGATACTGGAATAAATGAGCAGTGCAATGATGATAAACAGTGACATAGAGATTCTCCTGGCCCAACGTGATGTTCTCACTCCGGAATTTATTTCTGACATAAGCGATAGTTCTCCAGTACCGGGATCTTAATACGTCAGTGGTGATGGGATGCTTGCGATGATGATTGGACGAAAAATGAACGAATCAATTGAAGCGATTAAAATTGTGATTGTGATTGTGATTGTGAATATGGCTAAGAATAAGCCTGATCTGCCAGTGGCAGGGTGATGTAGAAAATATTACCCTGGGGGTGATTCGCCCGGACACCGATTTCTGCTTTGTGAGCTTCTGCAATGCGCTTGACAATCGCCAGACCCAGACCGCGGCCGCGCCTTTTTCCAGTTTCGAGCTGTACATGGCGCTCAAAAACGCGTTGGTATTCGGATGCTGGCAACGTTGTTCCAAAATCCTTAACCAGGATCGTGACGTGGTCCTCATTCTGCTCGGTAGCGATGACAATTTTTTCACCGGCGGCAGCATATTTTATCGCGTTGCTGATGTAATTATTGAACACCTCAGAAATAATGGGATTCGCTTCCACAACCAAAGGTCCGTTGAAATGCTTTTCCAGTGTCATTTTCGCTGAACGAATTGGCACGGCAAAACTCGCCGCAACACTGTCGATAATTTCTGTAATTTCGATGGGTTGGGTGTCAATTTTCCCTTCGGTCATTAACTGTGCCAATGAACTTGCGCTGGAAATGACATCCAGCAGACTGTCGCTGGCCATTCGAATGACCTGAATGGGTTCCTCATCCGGCATCTCTTTCGCCAATAAACCCGCCATTCCGCTGATGGTCGCAGCCGGATTTTTAAGGTCGTGACTGATAATGTCCAGCATCATTTCCTTCATGGAATGTGCCTCTTTCAGCTCACGGTCTGCCTGTTTCTGGAGCGTAATATCCCGCATCACCAATGTCGTCTGGAATCCCTGCTCGGTAACTAAGCTGGTGATTGACAGTGCGATTTCAACCACGCCGCCTGCATGATTGGTACCGATTAATTCAATAAATTCACCGCCCTGATTCACTTCGCCAGATTGGATTTTTTTCTGGACGGATGCGATATGCGCAAGCCCATCGTCACCAAATATCAGCGAAAGACTCCTGCCTTCCATCTCCTCCGCCGAGTATCCAAAAACACGCTCGGCAGCCTGATTCCAGATTCGGATTGTGTTTTCGGTGGCCAGAATGACGATCGGCTCAAAAGCATTGTTGACGATCTGACGATAACGAATGTCTGATGCTTCGATTGCCCTGCGTGCACGACGACGCTCAATCACACGAGCAATCTCACCGGCTATAATGGACAATACATCCCGATGCTGTTCCGTGTACACGACATTTTTATCGTAGGTTTGAACGACCAGAACACCGATGACTTTACTTTCGATATTCATCGGCACACCAATCCAGTAGAACGGAATCGTGCCGATGCGTTCGACACCTTCAGCGCGAAAGATTGCCTGCACACCTTTGCGATTAATGAGTAACGGACGGTTGTTGTTAATGACGTAACCAATCAACCCACGAACCGGGTATTCACCTTCCGGCCACGGGTCCATCTCATCCTTGAAAAAGGGGTAACTGATGGTATGTTTATCAGGCTGATACAGCGCCAGCACAAAATTTTTCGCGTCAATCAATCGGTTAATAATCCGGTAGATCTCGAGGTACAATTCACTGAGGGATTCCACCAAATTTGCCGCTCGGGAAATTTCGTAGATAAGTTCGTGCTGACGTTCGTCCATGCGTTGCTTGGTGGTGTCTCGAAAAAGTCCATAAGCGCCGATAACATTCTGGTCTTTATCATAGAGTGGGGAAACGCTGGCACTAACAACGACTGGTCGGCCACTGGTATGCCTGAGGGAAAATTCATAGGTTTCTGACAGACCCTGACGTCTCCGGTTGGTCGCCTCTTCGATAATTCTTTTGTTGGTCTCATCAACAAAATCGTAAAGGACACGGCCGGTTAAATTCTCGGCTTTGGGTAACCCAACCAACTGGGCCATGCGATCGTTCGTCAAAGTGATCACGTTATCGTTCCCCACCACCAAAAAACCATCATTCATATGAGAGATCAGATAACGGTAACGCTGCTCGTTCGATGCAACCTGCTCAACGAGTGTTAGATTGGTAATGGCTGTTGCCATCTGGGTGCAGACGCTCACCATAATCTCGGTTTCACGCTTCGAAAATCCGTTTTTCTGCACATGCTGAAAAACGGCCACGCCTGATACCTCACCTTGATTTTTGAGAGGAACATAAAATGCCGTCCCGGCCATCTTCCCTTCACCCACTTTGATTCGCGATGTAACAGATTTCATGTGTTTGGGGAAATCGTTGATCAGAACCGGTTCACCTGTAACGGCGGCTTTCCCGTGGCCCTGACTTTCCGGGTTTCGTGCCAACGGACTCGCCTCAGTAACATCTATTTCCGCATTGGACTCGAATAAATAGACGGTTTTAAAGACATCCTCTTTTTTATCCCAAATCGTCACCCAAAACGCCATCAAGGGCACAATCTCGCCAATGACTTCGCGTACAGCACGATAAACGGTTTGCAGACTAGTCGCGGCAAGTAATCTGGAACTGATTTCCTGCAAGGACTCCAGGTAGGTTGCTTTTTGACTTAACTCTCGCTGCTGTAGTTTCAGGCTGGTAATATCAATGAAATTGGCATGTAAAAAATACTCGCCGTCAGACTCAACTCGCACCAATTGGATCTGCAGATTGCTTGTTGTGCCGTCATTGTTCTGATAATTGTAAGGAATATTCTGATCCATACCAGAGAGTGTCGCATCCAGAAGGGCAGTTATATCCGCCTTAATCGTCTTCGGATCACGACTGTCGATCCGGATAAATTCCCAGGGTTTTCGACCGATTACGCTCTCTTTCGTCAGCCCTAAAAAAGTGGCTGCCTTCTGATTGCATTCGATTACCGTGTAATCTTTTATAATGAACATCGCCTCGCTGGTTTGTTCAAAATATTGTTTATGGTAGTCCGTTTTATCCGTTTTCTTAATCCCATTTGCCTGGGCAATCGCACCGTGGTAGATGGTCAGACAGTCCACCAACTCCACCAATTGTTTTTGTTCTTTGGCTGATAACACGCGTTTGTATTGGAATAAAAAGAATCCATCCGGACGGCGATCCGGTGGCAGGTGAAAAATGATAATTGTCTTTGTCTCGGGATGAACCAGTGTTTCAGTCAATAAATGTCGTATCTCATTAATATTTTTCGACTTGGTGATAATGGTCAGTTCGTTCCGTGGGAATTGGGTCAGCAGCGGGACTAAAATTTTTGATGGAATTTGGCTATGGACTGCCGAACCAAAACCGACACAGGACCACCAGGCCGGCCGAGAATAATAGCGACTTTTTCCCTCCAACAGGAAGAGATCAGCCCAGTCAAATTTCAGAGCTTGCTGAAGCGCATTATTTGCCTGGATAATGGCATCTGCGAAGGGCTTAACTGTGAGAAAGGTTTCTGCTAATTTCGTGAGCAGAGAGTTCATCTCTCCCGGAATTTGAAGGGTTCTGATCTCGGGCGGGTTTGTCATTTCCCGGTCACAACGGTCATTTTTACCACTCGTTTCATGTCGCTCTCGAATTTGTATCCGCTGTCGTGCTGTGGGACAATATAATGGCTTTTAATGATAATGGCACCGGGATATTCACTAATTCTGGGATATTTATCAGGTTTCCCGCGGAATTCCCCTTAATAATAAGGTCGTAAACATGAACCGAATTTAGGGCGATTTCAGATTCATTTGCCGATGGATAATTTCACAGACCAAATTCAATTCGTTTTCACGCTGGCTAGTTTGACCCGGATCCGTAATCTGCCAGGAATCAGATTCAGCGCGTAATGCCTCGCCCAATTGCCAGCGATGCCGGTAGGTTTCGCCCTCCAGTGCGACAACAGCATTAATCTGTTCTGGTGTCAAATCCTTCACTGCTGCCTGGACAAAACGCTCAGGATCCTGTAATTTCAATAGCTCCACTTTGGCATATTCCATGACGATTGCAAGTTCCGAATGATCCATAGAAGCTTCATCTAGCAGAGCACGCCTGCATGCAACCGCTGTTGGGTACTGGTATTTCCAAAGTGACTTCGGGATGGTGATAGATTTTTCGTTGAGTTTGTCCCGAACCTCAAGTGAAAACTCAAACGGCACCTGTTGGTGGACCGGTTGAGAAAAGACATTTTGCATAAAAAATAACGCGAAAAAAGCGATCAACGCCGCAGCAACCGGCGTATATACCCACCCCAGCCCAATTCTTACCAATGTAGCGTACTGAATATTTCGTCCGCCATGAACCATGCCGATCCCCACCACTGCCCCGATCACCAATTGGCTGCTGGAGATGGGAACGAGGGGAATTCCGGGTAAGCCCAATGAACGCATCCAGTCGTGTAATCCCTGACTGGCAAAGAGAAAAAGTACAATACTATGTGCCAGCACCACCACCAGCGCGGCTTGGGGTGTAAGTTTGACGATGCCAGCGCCGACGGTTTCCATCACTTTCCCGGAATAGGTCATAATGCCTACCGCAATGGCCAATCCACCCAGTAAAAACAATTGTTGAGTACTATTGAATTGCATCAATCCAAAGAAGTCGATGGTTTTGAATGGTGAAACCGGAACAAACACCCCCATGACATTGGCAACATTATTGGCACCCAGGGAATACGCGCCAAAAGCTCCTACCACGATCAGACCAATCCGGGTGTAAAGATCAATCCTGAAAATGTGAACATGGATTTTTTGCGTTAGTTTTTGAAAGATGTAGTAGATCAGTAACGAAAATATCATGGCCAGAATCGGACCGGCAATCCAACTTGTGACAATTTTTATTAATGCGGAATAGTCAACCAGCGTCCCTGAGAAAAAACTCCAGCCCATAATCGCACCGACTATAGCCTGGGAGGTACTCACCGGGAGGCCGAGTCTGACCATGGTGTACACCACAAATCCGGCGGATAATGCCACCACAAAAGCACCTGCGATCATATCCACCGCACCCAGCTTCCCCAGGGTGGCGCTGGCGCCGCCGCCCATACTCACAGCCCCGAGGACAACAAAAATGCTGGCGATGATGGCGGCTGTTTTGAATCGCACCATCTTGGTGCTGACAGCGGTACCGAAAACATTCGCAGCGTCATTCGCCCCCAGGGACCACCCAAGAAATAGTCCGCTGGAGAGGTAAAAAAGGATCAACATAGAGCTAAACTCTGTTCTGATTTAATCTCAGGTTAAATACTGCGCTTGATTGTGTAAATCGCCAGGCGGTCGGCGACATCTTCCGCACGATCAGCAACGGAATCAATCTGACGCAAGAAATATCGGATATGGTTTTTTTGCGCCAGGGGCAGGTCGGACTGAAAAATTTTTCGCTTCAGATTTTCAGCCGTATTGTCAGCCTCTTTTTCGTAAAAATAGACTTTGTGCAACCAGTCCTTCACGCCTTGAGGATTACGAATAAAGGCTCTGATTGACTTGACCATTTTGTCTACGGCCTGCCCGGAAAAACCGGTAAGCTTCAGAAACCCATCAGTGTACTCTGGTGGAATTTCCGGACGCTCAATCTCGAAGTCCGCAATCGTCCCCTTCACCTGGTTGATCACATTGTCGGTATTTTCCAAAAGTGCCAAAACATCTCCGCGAGATTCCGGGATCAATGTCTCCGTATAGAGCTGATTTTCAATTTCCCGCCGGAGTGTATCAGCCTCATGTTCCAGCGTGTAAATTTTCGCAACCTGACTTTTGAATTCTGCTTCAGTTCCTAAAAAATAATGCTTTACGGCTTCATAGAATACCATGCTGGATTCGCTGGTATGATCCAGAAAATCGTCCATTTTATTTTCCAGCATTTTGGTCTTTTTAAACAGCGAGAGCATCCCGTTCTATCCTTTCAAAAAAATCCATTTAGGTGATGGACTCCCACTCAGTTGAATAACTGAAGGGCTTTCCATTTAATTTCAACCGGTCGAGCAAAACGCCCAAACGCAGACCGGCATCACTGACAACGAGCTCCGGCTGTTTCAATTTTTCCATGATCACCTGAGTGATCAGAACACCCGCAATAATGACATCCGCCCGTTTAGGATCGAGACCAGGAATGCGTTTCCGCTCTTCCAGATTAACCAGGAAAATGCGTTCTCGTAACGCCTGGATAGCCTGAGTCGTAAGTTTTATCCCATGAATTTTGCGTGGGTCATAAGGTTCGATGGCAATATGGGTTGCGCCCAGGGTGGTTACCGTCCCCCCAATTCCGATCAGCGTATCCGTCTGTTTACCATCCAGCATTTTCAGGGATTCAAAAACTTCGTCCATGGCTGACATGACTGCTTTTCGAGGAGGCCGGTCGGCAGTAAGGTATTTCTCAGTTAAAGGCACCAAGCCCACCGGAAGACTGAATCGATCCGTGATGCTACTACCTTGCCCGAAGGTAAACTCCGTGCTGCCACCACCGGTGTCGAATATGCAATAGCTCTTTTTACCCGATCCTAATTGCAAGGTACTGGTGACGGCTAAGTGCCCGAGACGCGCCTCTTCATCGCCGCCCAAAACATTAACCGGGGGTAAGTGGGCTGCCCGCATCTGCGTGTGGAAATCTCTGCCATTTTTCGCACTTCGCAGCGCCATGGTCCCTACGATAAATATTGGATTGACCTGCTGAGACTTCAGGTCACGCACCATCTGTCGCACACGGCGAATTGTCCGTTGGATGGCTGTTTCTGCCAATATTCCGGTGGTACTGAGACCCTCGCCGAGTCGCGTAATCTCCACGCGTTCCTGCACGGCGACGATCTTTTGTTCGTCATATTCTACAACGAGGTATTTTACCGAATTGGAGCCTATATCGATGGTTGCTGCTCTTTGCATAGCGGTGGCGAAGATAACCATCTCAACGATTTTCGCATCCTACTAATTCTGATTTGTCCGGTGCCCGCCTGAGCGTCTGAACGGACAGTCAACAACCACTGAATCAGCCTTGGTTGAGGCCGTATTTACGACCTATCCGATGAAATGCATCCAGACAAAAATCCAATTGCTCACGCGTATGGGTCGCCATATAGCTGGTGCGCAGGAGTGAGCGGCCTTTGGGAACTGCCGGTGAGACCACCGGATTCGTATAGACCCCGGCCTCCAGTAACGCCCGCCACATATTAAACGTGCGCATATCTTCGCCGATGATGATGGGGACAATGGGACTTTCACTGGCTCCGGTATCAAATCCCATCCGGCGCAACTCAGAATTAATGTACTGACAATTGTTCCAGAGCTGGACACGGCGCTCAGGCTCCTGTTGGATAATCTCCAAAGCTTTTAGAACGGTAGCAACGGTCGTTGGCGGTAATGATGCTGTGAAAATCATGGTTCGAGCATGGTGTTTCAAATAGTCAATCACGACTTTTTCGCCTGCAATGAAGCCACCCAGACCAGCCAGGGATTTGCTGAAGGTACCCATGATCAGATCCGTTTCATGTGTACACCCTAAATGGGCGGCGGTACCTTCGCCATTCGGACCCAGGACACCCAAAGCATGCGCATCGTCTACCATTATCCTGGCGCCGAAACGATGAGCCAAATTCGTCAGCATGGGTAGTTTTGCAATGTCACCTTCCATGCTGAAAATGCCATCGGTTACGATCATGCGAGCCTTGTTGGGGTCGCAATTTGCGAGTTTTTGGGCAAGATCGTCCATGTCGTTGTGGTGATATTTGATTGAATTCGCCCGGCTGAACCGAATACCGTCAACAATGGAAGCGTGGTTCAGCTCATCCGTGAAAATGAGATCACCCGGTCCAACAGTGGCTGCAATGACACCCAAATTCACACCAAATCCGGTTGAAAAGACCAGCGCGGATTCTTTGCCGACGAAGGTAGCCAATCGCTCCTCCAACTGCTCATGCAAAACCGTATTTCCATTTAAAAGGCGACTGCCCGTGAGTCCCGCCCCATATTTTTTCAACGCATCAATGCCTGCTTCAATGACAGCCGGGTGGTTGGTGAGTCCGAGATAATTATTCGATCCAAGCATCACCACCGGACGACCATTGAGGGTGACGTGGGTGGCATCCGTCTCCTCAATTGCCAGGAAATAGGGATAATAACCAAATGCCCGGGCAGTGTTCGCCCTGGTAAAATCATACATTTTCGTAAACACATCCGGATACCGTGAAAAGCGACGCTGCGTGGTCGCAATAAATTTTTGTCTGACGACTTCTGTTAATTCCAGGAACATGATTTCCTCCAAGTGCAAGTGACTGTGAACGACAATTGGAGTTTGTTTCTAGATTCTGAGAATCGCTATTCCTGGTGCTTTTTGGGGGGTGATGGCGGTTTGGCAGGATTTAAGATGAAACGGTTGATGATGTTCATCCGTCTGTCGCGTATATCGTCTGAAATCACTCAGAATGGTTCTGGGGATTTGAAACTCGTCCAGCGCTTGTTCCAAAAACCGGTAAAACTCATCCAGGCTCACATCGTAGTGAAAATGTGTCGGGAATTTGGCATACCAGTGGTTATGAGAAAGGAGCAATGCTCGCATGCGCTGGTACTTCATGAGATTTCTGGCGGAGGCATTGAAATAGCGCCACCAATGTGTATTCATCCTTAGCCATCGGAGGTATGCGAGCGTTCTATTGGTGTGGACAGTATGGAATGGCATCATTGGATCACCTTTTACCGGCCGAAGGTAGTTCCTGAAATGTCCGTCAAAAAGCACTTTTCAATTGAGCATCCATGCGGGTATAATCCCTTTCGATGCTGAAATTTTGAAAACTTAGTTCCGGAACGAGAAAAGAGAGACCATGACTGCTAATCTGCCACCGTTAACTCAAGACTATTTTCTCGAGCCTGCTCAGATTCAAATTTTTCAGGAACAGGGGTTTATCCATCTCCCCCAAGTGCTCTCACAAAATGAAACCGACGCCTATCGTCGTGTCATCGATGAGGTGGTACAGGCGCGTACGAAACATGACACCCGACAGCTTAGTGAAAAATCCCCTTACGAACAGGCATTGACGCAATGTGGTCATCTGTGGTCAGAATTTCCGGAAGTTGAAGCCTTCACGCGCAGTTCTCGCCTGGCTGGTATCGCCAGAGATTTACTTCAGGCTGATCATATTCGACTCTGGCACGATCAGGCGCTTTATAAACAACCGGGTGGCAGGGGAACTGATCCTCACATTGACATGGCGTACTGGCCCATGCTCGACAGGATTGCCGGTACGATCTGGGTTGCGCTGGAAGAGGTGACGCTGGAGATGGGCGCTATGCAATTCGTGCCCGGTAGTCATAAAATTGACTGGGAGATTGATCAATTTACAATTCGGGAAAATACACCGATTCTTGAACAGATCCCTGAAGGTTTTAAACAGGATCGGGTCGGTTTTAATCTGAAGCCCGGAGATGCTACCTTTCATCACGGCCTGACGGTTCATTTCACGGATCCAAATCAATCTGACAAAATTCGCAAAGGCATGACTGTGATCTACTTCCCGGATGGCGTTCGGTATAATGCTCATTCACACATGGCTGGTCATCATTGTGCCGCCGGAACGGCAGATGGCGAACCGATTCGTACAGTGAAGAATCCGATATTGTCCAGCAAATTGGTGTAGTAAAACAAAGAAAATTAAAAGCGGCATCAAAACTGACGCCGCTCTGGCAGATTATCACCCGGAGTGACCGGAAGTGTCAAACCCGGATTATTTCATTTCAGCCAAATCTTTCAGAATCTCACCAGCATGCTCACTGACACTGACCTGGGGGTAAATTTTTACAATTTTCCCATCTTTACCAACGATGAAGGTCTCACGGGAAGCACTGAACATCCCCTGAACGCCATAAGCTGCGCTCACCGATTTATCCGCATCCGTCAGCAAGGTGAAGGGCAGATCATACTTCTTTTTAAAGGCGATATGCGAATCCCGCCCATCGTAACTGATGCCCAATACCGGCACACCCAGTTTTTCAAATTCAGAATATTGATCGCGAAACGCACAGGCTTCTTTGGTGCAACCGGGCGTGTCATCTTTCGGGTAAAAATAAACGACGACGATCTTTCCCCGATAGTCTGTAAGCTGATGATTAACACTATCATCGCCCATGAGATTAAAATCAGGGGCTTTATCACCAACTTGTAGCGTTTCTCCGCCAAACAAAGCAGTCAAGCTTATCATAAGGGTCAATCCGATCTGTTTCATTAATTTCATGTGGGCGATCCTTTCAAAAAATGGTTCGCAATTTATACGCGATGAATATAGTCTTAATATGGTTGGCATCAAGACGCACACATGGCATCCAACCGTTTATATTCGGTCCATTCACCAGGGAGGCTCGCTTGAGAAATATAGAAATGATTCAGTCACACGGGATGAAACCAGTAATTATAATGACATTCATGGTCATGATGGCTCTAATGGGCTGCACCCAACAAAATCCCGAAATCGCGATCCTTAATGGGTCAGGGCGTGACATAACTGATTTCAAATTGATTGACCAAACGTCTGCCACTCAGGCGGGCATTACAAAAAGTGTTTTTCAGTTTGCCGACCTTCAAAATGCCAGACTGCAGATCACCTTGGCGTTTAAAAAAGAGGTTCCGCCGATTTTTGAAGGCGGGACCTTTCAAATGAATACCGGGACCAAGATTATTAATGGTGCTGTTACGCGGAAAAATTTCCGTTATTTCGGTGGACAAGGTGATGGCATTAGCATTGGTGGTGATTTTTTATTTTCTATGGAAGACCATGAGTATCAATTTCATTTACCACTCACGAAACTGGAGACTTTTAGTTATTAAACATTGGATTTGAGGCACACCCAGAGTGTCACTCTGAGCCCCATCGAAGGGCGCTCTGGATAGAGCTATAGAGCCTATAATTAATGGCATCCCGAATTTATTTCGGAATCTCAGATGCCGAATCAAGTTCGGCATGACAGAAGATACCGGATCCTACCCCTTTTTTTTCTCTTTCTTTCCTCTTTCCTCTTGCTCTAAATAAGAACGCCCCCCTGGGCTGGGAGGCGTTCATCCATGAGGAGGAAAAAGGAATGACTACCGTCCTGCGGTGGGATTAATTCCGCAGTGGTTTTCCCTTTTTCAGCATGAAACCAATTCGATCCTGTGATTTGGGCTCACCGACCAGCGATACAAACGCTTCACGCTCGATGTCCAGTAGATACTGTTCATCAACCGGTGAGGTCGGTCCACCCTTGTCGCCACCGGTCAGTACATAGGCAAGTTTACCGGCGATTTTCGCATCGTGTGGTGAAATCTGATACGCTTTCACCATGGCCAAGACTGAACTCTCGATGGCTAATCTTCCACCAACACCCGGCAGCATAATATCGGTGCGCATTTCCGGTGGTTGATAGGTTTTAGCCATTTCCAGCGCTTCTTGTTTGGCCAACGCAATCCGATGATCACCATTAATGGCAATTTTATCAGATTTGGTCAGGTAACCCAATGCCACGGCCTCCTTCGCAGAGGAGGAGACTTTGGCAAAGGCAATTACTTCGAAAGCCTTTTGAACGACCGGGAATGGACCGGTACGAGCTTTGGCAAATTTGTCTGTGAGATGGAGGATCATGCGCAGATTGCCACCACCACCCGGGATCAGCCCAACACCGACCTCTACCAATCCGGTGTAAAGCTCGGCCGCCGCAACGATTCGGTCCACCGCACCGATGGTTTCGTAGCCCCCGCCCAATGCCATGCCGTGAGGCGCGGCCACAACCGGGAATGGTGCGAAGCGTAATTTCTGCAGGGCATCCTGCATGGCTTTACTCATCTGACCAATTGCCGCCCAATCTTTGCGCTGCGCGGCTTCCAATATCATGTTCAGATTGGCACCTGCGCTGAAATGCGTGGCTTCGGTGGCAATCACCAACCCCTTGAAGCCATGGTCTTGCA
>MNWS01000079.1:238-524 GCA_001872685.1 Fidelibacterota bacterium CG1_02_48_14 | reverse complement strand
TTCAGCGTCGGCTGCAAAATGGAGTGGGTTTCTACGGCGACGATGCCATCTCCCAAGTCCAACATCGACGCTGACCAGGATTTTTTAATCAGACCGCCACTGCGTTTTATGGTCTGGAAATTTGTCGCTAATGGGTGACGAGGCACTGGCTGCATTTTCTTAGACTGTACATCGTAATAGGTTTTGTTGCAGCCATCGTAGCAATAGAAGCTATCAATTCCGGCTCCAAGCATTTCCTGCACCCACGTCGGGATTTTTTGACCTTCACGCTTCATACGCTTGACGG
>MNWS01000079.1:0-215 GCA_001872685.1 Fidelibacterota bacterium CG1_02_48_14 | reverse complement strand
CAGGTCTCAAAGGGTCCCAGCTCCCACCCAAAGCCCCAGCGCATGGCATTATCAATATTGACAATATCATCAGCAGCTTCAGGAATGCGATTGGCGGCGTAACGCAGAATACCGCTGGTGAGTTGCCACAGGAAATTCCCCGCGACATCGTCAATACTCACCAGAGCTTTTAGTTTGCCGGGCAACATCATTTCACTCTTCGCAACCCGCACGGC
>MNWS01000106.1 GCA_001872685.1 Fidelibacterota bacterium CG1_02_48_14 | reverse complement strand
CACTGATCTATTATGGCCAATTTTCTATCGTAATTCTTGCGGCTAAATGTCCAAATTTCGACTTTATATTGATGAAAGTGGTAATTCTGACCTCGGGAGCTCAGAAAACCCCATTCATCGGTTCCTAAGTCTTACTGGTGTAATAGTCGATTTGGCTTATGTTGGTACAACCTTATTTCCACAATTGGAAGCTCTTAAACGGAAATATTTCAATTCCCATCCCGATGAGCCGTTGGTGTTGCATCGAAAAGAGCTGTTACAAGCAAAATTTCCCTTCGAAAACCTAAGAGTTGCTGAAACGCGTCGAGCATTTGACGCGGAATTTTTGGGGCTGCTGGAAGCTTGGGAATATACTGTCATCACTGTTTGTTTGGATAAAATGGAACACAAGAAAACTTATCAGGTCTGGACCTATGACCCCTATCATTACTGTCTGGCACTGTTGCTCGAGCGCTATATCATGTTCCTGGAACGAAAAAAATGCTCCGGGGATGTGTTAGCTGAGTCCCGTGGTGGGAAGGAAGATCAGCGGTTGAAGAATTCGTTTCTGAATCTTTGGCGGGAGGGAACGCAGTACATTGGCCCTGAGAGATTTCAAGCAACCTTGACGAGTAAACAGCTAAAAGTTAAATCGAAGGCGAATAATATTTCCGGACTCCAGATAGCGGACGTACTGTCTCATCCAAGCAGAAGCGAAATTTTGCTTGAGAATGGGAAGCGGATGGAATCTCTCGCCCCATTTGCGCGAAAAATTGTATCAATCTTAAATGACAAATATTATCGAGTTGATGAGAAAATGTATGGGAAAAAGTTTCTATAAAAAAAGGCCCGTTAAGGGCCCGATAGCTTTCGCCATCCACCTCCAGATAACTGGATTGGCGGATGATAACAGTATTTATAAGGCTTTGCAACGAAATTTTAGAACTTAACCCCAGGAGCTGCATAGGTTAAAATCATGCAATTAAAGAATTACTCCATATCCCCTCGCAAAAAATTCCACCAACTGTTCGGTGTTGAAAAAAAACCAATCATAGGGATGGTTCATGTTCAGGCGTTACCTGGGACACCGCGTCACAACCAATCATTGAAAAACATCGTTGAGACAGCGGTAAACGAAGCCAAAATCCTGGTAGACAATGGCATTCACAGCGTGATGTTGGAAAACATGCACGATGTTCCTTATCTGAATCGAATCGTCGGACCGGAAATCATCGCCGCCATGACCGCTGTCGCGGTAGCAGTACGAAAAGCGGTCAAAGTTCCGTTGGGTATCCAGATTCTCGCCGGTGCGAATCAGGCCGCGTTGGCTGTTGCGCTGGCAGCGAATTTTCAGTTCATCCGGGCTGAGGGTTTTGTCTTTGGTCATTTGGCGGATGAAGGTTACATGGACAGCGATGCGGGCGAACTGCTACGCTACCGTAAATCCATTGGCGCGGAGCAGATCGCGATTTACACAGACATAAAAAAGAAACACAGCGCCCACACCATCACCAGCGATGTGAGTCTCGCCGAGACAGCCAAAGCCGCAGAATTTTTCCTCAGTGACGGTCTCATTGTCACCGGTACCGCCACCGGATCACCCACCGATCCGGATGATTTAAAAGCTGTCCGTGCAGCCACGAATCTGCCCGTTCTGGTTGGCTCGGGCGTCACGCCGGAAAATATCCAGACAGTCGCCCCCTTTGCAGACGGATTTATTGTCGGTAGCTACTTCAAAAAAGATGGTTACTGGGAGAATGGTGTGGATGGGGAGCGGGTGCGCGCGCTTTGTCAAGAAATGAGGAACATTGAATGACGCCGGATTAGCGGATTCGAAAACTCCAAAAAACCAGCACCAAAAATCAAACAAATTCCAAATCGAAACGCTCAAATTTTAAAACGAAAATCCGACTAGCCATCGATTTTAACCTCTTTCTCTGTGGTTAATCACTTTGCGGGATCTGTTGTGTTTGTCGAGAACGAGAACGATTACGAGAACGAGTACGAGTACGAATACGAGATTTCCAGGTTCCGGCATCCTGCATCCTGGTTCCCGGTTCCTTGTTCCCTGTCCCCAGTCCCCAGTCCCCAGGCACTCGTCACGCATTCTTCCCGCTTCCACGCAGCACCTGCATCAGGTTTTTTTAACGATATTGACGACATACAACAAGATAACCGCGCCTATCGCGGCCATCAGAATGCCTCCAATAAGGCTGCCTGCTATAATCCCTGCCAGACCGAAAACAAAGCCTCCCAGGATAGCGCCAACAATGCCCACAATGATGTTACCCAGGGTGCCAAACCCTCTCCCTCTGGCGACGTTACCAGCGAGCCAGCCGACTGTTGCGCCAATGGCTACAAACAAGATAAAATCAATGAACTCCACGGTACCTCCACTGGTTTAATTTTTAATAAAAAGGTAGATGCCCACAACCAGACCAACGGCACCCGCGATGTAAAACGTCATGACCTTCTCCGGGGCGGCGCCGGTGACAGCTTCTGTCAGTTCCGAACTGACGGAACCGGATAATTGATACCCCCAGAATGCAAGACCAGCACCGATAACCATGAGCATGACGGCGATGATTTTCATAGCGTTTCCTGAGCTAGTTGCCATGTTAAACTCCTGTCTTTAATAATATTGGGTGAAATTTCTTTAGCCGGCAAGCCAGCAAGTTGGCTAACTAATTAACGAGCTAGCCACACTGGTCCCCGGCTGATAACGATTATTGGGAAATATCCTGCTGCCTATTTTGTTTTAGAAGGTGGAGCGGATACCTTTTTAATCGCTTTAATCTCCTTGTCTTTGTTTTTGATGGCATGCTTCAATTCATTGACCTTTGCAACCTGGCCTTTGACCTTCTTGCTACGGGAGATATTTCCTCCTGCTCCATCTGAGACCTGATCATAAACCTCTTCACCCAAATCATGATAGGTGCTGTCAATTGATTTATTCATGCTCAACTGCCCAATCTTGGCTTTGCCGATCTGGGTGTATTTTTTAGCCGCAGCTTTTGCGTCAGACAGCGTGTCAATCGCCACCTTTTTAGCTTTTTCCCATGTTAAAGACATCTGTGTTTACTCCTTTATCGTGTCTATTGATTATTCGTCGCGTATGACTTTAAAGAAAGAATAGAAATCCTACACTGGCGACATAAAAGTCACTTTCCAGGTCCGAACTCCCCGGAATATCTTGAAAATCGTAGTCCAGATAGACATAGCGTAGATCAACCATTAGATTGAAATTGTTGTTTATCGGCAAGTCCACACCGGCACCAAAATGCCAGCCATATTCCTGGGTCGTTTTGTCTAATAGGAAGGGGAGTTTGTTCTGATTAATATCGTACGTCACATTGTACCAACCGGCACCAATGACGCCGTAGACGAACGGTAGGGGATATATCAAACCGCTGAACATCACCGGCCAGCTTTTCACGGTGAGAGCATCATCCGCATATTTCTCCTGACGATAGTTAATAGAGGCTTCGAGTCCAAAAACCGGATTTAATTTCATGCGCCCGGTTAACCCAAACATTTGGGACTGCTGGTCTGCATCCAAAGCTTTATAAAACCCGAGTTGCGGTCCAATACTCATACTCATCGCCTCTGCAGAAACACCATTCAACACGACGGCCCCTAAAATCACCAACCATATTTTTGACATATTTTGACCTGATTCTCTCACATATTGACTCGTTTAATGACATTAACATGACACTGACAACCCGTTCAGTGTTTCATTCGACTATTCATGCTCGCTATGAATAATTTTTTGAATTTCGTCCTGGGTTTTCCCCAGCTTTTTCTGAAGTCTACCCAGCAGTTCGTCCTCTTTGCCTTCTGCGTAAAGCAGATCATCATCGGTCAGATTGGCGAATTTTTGTTTGAGTTTGCCGGCAATCTCGTTCCAGTTACCCTTAATGTTGAGCTTGTTCATTCTTAACCTCCCAATGTTGTTTATTCATTAAATACCATCCATTCATCTCTGGCCAAGATCATCATTTTCAACCCTGTTGACAATCGGCCAAAGGGATGATAATGGAGCTAGTTCTTTTGTATGAGAGCAAGATGACCTTCAAGCAGGAAGGCAGAATCGGTTCAGTTCAGTTACATGAGGAAAACGCATGACCACACAACATGCGGCGGCCAAAACAATTCGTGAACTCAGAAATAATGTCTGCCGGAAGGGAATGTCAGGGTGGACAGCGAATAATCGGGTGGTTCAATTATGTCGGTTAACGGCGGACCGAAACAGATGGTATTTACTTCAGCCCACCAGTTGCTGTTTCACCACTGCCAAGGAAGGTGCTGTATTCAAAGCTCACGTTGGAAATCTGAGCCGTTATGCTGATTGCGATTGCCGCAATGATGGTCAGAATAATCGTCATCTTACTGATTTTACTTGTTTTGGATCTGGTTGCTCTATAGCTGAGCATTTCACTCTCCTCATTTCCGGATATTTTCCCGTTTAAGACTTGCGAGGTTGTAAATGCTTAAAATTTACCCTCTATGCCCGGTTCCAAGTATGTTACTCATTCGTCTTTTTTTTTGAACCCCACATGAGCCAGCTTTCTTGTGATCGGTCCATGAGAGTTTTAAAGCTTTGAGTCCCCTCTTTTAAATAGATGACGGTAGAATCAATATTCAGGCTGAGCGAATCATCCGTGAGCAATTTTCCAATGGTACCTTCGCCTGATTGTACATGCCGCACAAGCAAAGCCAGGTCTCCGGTGATCCGGGATGTATTATCCATGGTCGTTTTTAAGGATAGGAGAATGTCTTTGATGTTTATTTGAGCAAAACCCTCGGTAACATCATCTACCAGGAACTTAAATCCATCTGAACCCTGGCGCAGATTGACAATCGTTGAATCTATGTTTTGTGCCAGCGACTGATCCATGATCAAACGCCCGATGGTTCCATGGCCCGATTGAACACTGGCCGCTATCAGGGACAGATTGCTGATGATCTTGGATGTATTATCAATAGTCGTTTTCAGCGACAAAAAGACATCATCCAAATTTACCGGCTGGTTCGTCTGGACAATATTGCCATCCTCAATGAGTTTCTTATTCCCGGTTCCAGGCGTGATAATCAGCAGCTTATTTCCCATGAGCCCCTCTGACCCGATGCTGATAATGGCGTCTTTGCGGATAAACTTGCGGGCTCTCTCATCAATGACCAGTTGGACATTTACGGAGGTATCACTCACGATACTCACGATATCAACTGTACCGACATTGACACCGGACAGACGAACCATGTTACCCGCCTGGAGTCCGGCGACATCTCTGAACACACCACTGATTCGAAAGGTACTTCTGAATAAATTCTGTCGCTGACCGATGAGGTAGATACCAATGATAAACGCTGCAATTCCAATGGAAATAAACAAGCCCAGTCTGATTTTACTTCCGATATATCGTTTCATTTGATTTGATCACATTCGTTGTGTGTTTGGTTATTCAAAGAAAGATCGAACCCATGCATTTTTTGAATTAAGCAGCTCGGTATACGATCCTTCAGCAGCACAGGCGCCATGTTGAATGACAATAATTCGATTTGCTGTAAGTCTCGCGCATTCAATGTCATGCGTGATAATGATGGAGGTCGTGTCATAATTTTTTTGAACTTTCAAAATGAGTTTACTGATTTCTTTGGATGTTATGGGATCCAAACCGGTCGTGGGTTCATCGTAGAGCATAATCTCCGGCTTCAAGATCAGCGTCCGGGCGAGTCCCAGACGTTTGCGCATCCCACCGGAGAGTTCTGAGGGGGTTTGATTTTCGGCAGCGCTAAGTCCTACTTGTGACAGCGCCTCCTGAATCAAATGATCCATTTCGGTTTGTGATGGCCTTTTGGCTTGTCTTTTAAGCGGAAATTCAAGGTTGCCTCGCACCGTCATGGAATCGTACAGGGCACCGCTTTGGAACAGGAATCCGATCTTTTTGCGTAATTCGTTCCGGGCATCGCGCTTGAGCTCGGAAATATCTTGTCCCAGAATGATCAGTGTTCCGTCATCAATATCATTCAGCCCGACAATGCATTTGATAAGAACGGATTTACCCGTTCCGGATTTCCCCAGGATAACGACGCTTTCGCCTTTGTGAATAACTAAATTGATGTCCCGCAGCACATAGTTTTTCCCAAAGGATTTCCTGACATGTTTCATCTCAATGACGACAGAGCCTTCTTTTAGGGCGTCGCTTTTGTTCTGATTTGTTATTTCAGGAGTTACCATTATCCAGGATCCATTTCAAGATTGTAACATGCTGGTGATTTGAACGGCGATCATGTCGATTACAAAAACCATTAAGGATGCGAATACGACCGCCGAGTTCGCCGCCTGACCGACACCTTCGGTTCCTTTATCGGAGTTATAACCTTTATAACACCCCACCAGACCGACCGCGAAACCAAAGAAAAATGTTTTAATTACAGCCGGAACGAGGTCCTCAAAATCGAGACTTTCAATGATCTGCACGAAGAATAATTGCGTACTGACATTACCCTCCAGGTTGCACCCCACAAATGAGCCCAATAAACCAACCATATCAGCAAAAATTACCAGTAACGGCAGCATGAGAGTTGCTGCCAGTATCCGTGTAACCACAAGAAATTTAAAGGGATTGGTACCGGAGACTTTCATGGCATCGATCTGTTGCGTTACATTCATGGATGCCAGTTCCGCCCCAATACCCGATCCAACTTTTCCGGCAAAGATGAGCGCGGTGATCACGGGTCCGATTTCCCGGATAATTGAAACAGCAACCATTGCCGGTAACCAGGATTCCGCTCCAAGTCCGGCTAAGGTGGGTCTGGTCTGAATCGTCAGCACCAGTCCGATGATAAATCCGGTTATGGCGACCAAGGGAAGCGAGGCGTATCCCATCAGAAATGATTGTTTCAAGGTTTCATTGACTTCAAACCGAGGTCGAAATACCTCCTTGAAAAATCGTAAAGTGAACAGTGTGACTAACGCAACCTCGATAAAGAATTTATCCAGTGTGGTATCCGGTTTGTCAGCTTCCCGGGCGGTTTGGCGACGTTCTACAATTTTATCCTTTTTGTTTGCGTCAGCATGATTCGGACTCTCCACATCCTTTTTATTCAGGTTCTGGATTTCCTGAGATTTATTTGAAATTCTTTTTTCCATGTTCTCTTTTTATTCGATGGCTTTCTTCTGTGAATTAAAAGCCTTCTGGGTTACAGGGCGAGTCCCCGACATCGTTTAATAATTGCATTCAAAACAGTCATTCGTTGCTCCCAACACTGACCTGGGTTACCAAGCCCCGATCATCACCTCACCAATTTGCCATGTGGCCCCCTGGCTTTGCCCAATCGACCCTACCGGGAATGCAGGCAATACCAAAAATTATCAAAGATGTTCTGATGCGGGTTGTGCTTAAAACAATGGCTGAAAGGGTGGTCATCCTGAGGAAAATATTCTTTTAAGGGTTTGTATCCAGAACCCTGATGATTGGCATTCATGAAGGGTTTGCGCGGAAAGGAACAATTCCGAACATGCATCCTTTTTTCCCCGAATCCCTCGTATGGAATGCCGGTTTCCTCCATCAAAGACTTAACAAAATATTGGAGACTCCGGTGCCTGAGCTGATCTCGCCTGTTTTCGCAATTCAGGTTCCGAGTTCCGATTCCATTGGCTGCAGGTATAACTTGGTTTTTCATGTCTGTCAGTTACTAAAATCCACCGATTAGAACAATCGCCCAAAGGGATGAAAAAGGAGTTAGTACTTTGGAACGATATAAAACTCATTCCCTGGCAGCCCTTACTTGCCTGACAATTAACGCCATTGATCTAATCAGAGTGAAGGAGGGTTTAAAAATGGGGCGAGGCTTAGATATTAGGATTTTCGGGGAGGCTAAGACGATCCGGATTGAACCTGGATTGGAGGTTTTTCATTATTTTTAATAGCGCTTCGAGTGCCTGCCTGCGCGGGAATTTTTGCGTGATGTTTTATCCGTAACCGCCAAGTAAGCGGGTGAGCGGAGGAGCGGCTAAGTAGGAAAGTAGGAAAGGTCACTGGGGTTAGAGCAGTATGGCAAGGCGTCGTATTTGCCGAGTACGAGTACGATTGAGAACGAGATTTCCTGATTCCTGTCTCCTGGTTCCCTGTTCCTTGTCCCCAGTCACGTGCTACTCGTCAGGCTCAGGGAAACCACCAGGGAGTTGTGATTATCAAAAAAGCCTTCGTGCTCTTAGCGCCCTCGGCGAAGCCGCCCTACCATTTCTGCGGTGGGAATCCGTTTGATCCGTGAAATCCGTGTTCGTTTGGCTTTGCGCTTTCGCAGTTAATCTTCCCACCCCCATCTTCCCCTTTGAAACCCAACCAATTGGCATAGTTTTTCCACATCGGTCAGGTAATGATTTTCGGGAGGATGTATCAATGACACTGGTGCAGGATTTACAGCAGGTTTTGGACAAAAATCGGGTTAAATCAAGGTTGATTGACCGTTACAGCTATGCCCGGGACGCCAGCTTTTATCGTCTGATTCCCCGCGTTGTTGTCCAGCCCAATTCGCCGGAAGAGGTGGCTGAATTATTTAATTACGCGCGTCGGACCAAAATTCCGTTGGTCTTTCGTGCCGCAGGAACTTCCCTCTCCGGCCAGTCCATTACCGACGGCATTCTGGTTGAAATTAATCAAAACTGGCGCGGCCATTACATCCCCAAAACGGCTGAATCCATCACCCTCCAACCCGCTGTGATCGGCGCTCATGCCAACAATTATCTGCGACCCTACGGCCGGAAAATCGGTCCCGATCCCGCCTCCATCAATGCTGCATACGTTGGTGGGATTGTAGCGAATAACGCCAGCGGTATGTGCTGCGGTGTAAAGGATAATTCCTACCACACGATTCAATCGTTAAAAATGGTTCTACCCAATGGGTTAATACTGGATTCGGCAGCTAAGAATGCCGATCAAAAACTTAAAACCGAAGCACCGGGAATTCATGCCGGCCTGCTTGACCTGAAGCACCAGATCGAGAACAACAAAACGCTACGGGAGCGTATCCGGGACAAATACCAGCGGAAAAACACCATGGGCTATTCGCTAAATGCGTTCCTGGATTATGACACGCCCATAGACATTCTGACACATTTACTGGTTGGGTCTGAAGGTACCCTGGGATTCATCAGTGAAATCACCTTCAAGACACTACCGGATGACCCCTTCAAATCCGCCGCATTATTGCTCTTCCCGGATCTATTCGCTGCCGCCGCCGCCGTAATGCCCTTAAAAGAGGCTGGCGCTGAAGCGCTGGAACTCATGGATCGGGCGTCGTTACGATCTGTGGAGAACGAACCCGGAATGCCGCCGGAGTTGAAAGAGCTACCGGATGCCGCTGCGGCACTGTTGTGCGAATTTCAGGCATCCGCCGAAAACACATTACACCAAAAAGTCAACGCTGGCCTGGCAGCACTCAAGTGTCTGTCATTGCTATTTCCACCGGAATTCAAGGACGATCCCAAAATCCGTGCGCAGTATTGGAAGATCCGCAAGGGATTGCTGCCCTCCGTCGGTGCGGTGCGGAAAAGCGGCACAACCGTCATTATTGAGGATATTTGCTTCCGTCTGAAAGACCTGGCGCCGGCCTGTGTGGATTTACAGGATTTATTCAAAACTCACGGCTATGACAATGCCATCATTTTCGGACACGCCAAAGATGGCAACCTCCATTTCGTCGTTACCCAGGAGTTTGCTGACAAGTCGGGCGTGGAGCAGTATCGCCATTTTATGGCGGATGTCATTGAAATGACGGCTGGAAAATATGATGGCGCGCTGAAGGCAGAACACGGTACCGGCCGGAATATGGCACCCTTTGTGGAGACTGAATGGGGTGCTGAAGCGCTGAACATCATGCGTCAGCTCAAGCGCCTCCTGGACCCGGACAACATCCTGAATCCCGGCGTCATTCTCACGGACGATCCCCAGACCTATCTTAAAAATATTAAGCCGCTGCCTACTGTAGAAGCGGTTGTGGATAGTTGTATCGAATGCGGCTTTTGCGAAAGTTGGTGTCCGTCGGCGGACCTGACCATGACACCCCGCCGTCGTATCGCGACCTGGCGGGAAATTAAATTATTGGAGCGTGGCACGGGCTCAGAACGCGCCATCGCCAGGGAACTTCAACGCGATTATCCTTACGAAAGTGTTGATACCTGTGCGGTGGACGGGCTGTGTGCCTTGGGTTGTCCGGTAAAGATCGACACGGGTAAACTCGCGAAGCATTTTAGACAGGAATCTCATCCGGAGTGGGCAAATAAACTCGCCGACTGGACGGTGGATCATTTTGATAGCGTTGTGAATGGCATTCGACTGGGATTGACTGTTGCTGCGCCATTTGCACAAGTCATTGGGAATAAAAATGCCGCTACTTTGGGAAGCTGGCTGCATAAAGCCTCTTTCGGGAAAATCCCGGCCTGGAATCGGTATACACCCGGTGGAGCGAAAGTTTTACCGGAGCTGCCTGTAGATGAGCCGCTTGATTCGAAGGTGGAGACAATCGTCTATTTTCCGTCATGTCTGAGCCGGGGAATGGGCACGATTCCCCACGAAAAACATACCAAATCGGTCCCGGAAGCGCTCATTGACCTGGCACGGGCGGCCAATATTTCCATCCGGTATCCCCGGCAGGTCAATGACTTGTGTTGCGGCACGCCCTATTCCTCGAAAGGCTATCATTCCGCCTTGGTGAAAATGGCGGAGCGCGTCACAGAATCCCTTTGGGAAAGTACCAGCCACGGCAAAATCCCCGTGGTGATGGATACGTCGCCATGTTCTTATCGCATCAAAACCTATGATGAGATTTTGTACGGTGATGCTCTGGAAAAATGGCGTCAGTTGACCATTTGGGATGTGGTAGAGTTCCTCCATGATTCAGTATTGCCCAAAGTGAAGCTCACGAAAGTAAAAGGTGAGGCAGTGCTGCATCCCACCTGTTCCACGACAAAAATGGACCAGGAAGAAAAATTTTTGGCCATCGCCAATGCCTGCGCGGAAACAGCAGTGGTCCCGGAGCATAATGGTTGCTGCGGATTTGCCGGGGATAGGGGATTTCTGCTTCCGGAGTTAACGGCATCCGCGACTCACCGTGAAGCCGAAAGTGTCGGCCATTGCAAAGGTGATGCTGGATTTTATTCTGCGAGCCGTACCTGTGAAATGGGAATGTCAACGGCGACCGATCAGCCCTATTCCTCAATTTTGGTTCTTGTCTATCGCGCCGTTTTTGGGAATCAACCCACCTGAAGCGCATAAATCGCTGATTTTTCTTTCCTCTCGGGAAGATATGCGGCAATCGTGGCAATTAATTTGCTTCGTATTGCGACATCCCGGAGGGAGAATAATTGTTGGGGGCGGTTGTGCTTTTGGCGAAAAGGAGCCACCACAATTTTCACGGTATTACTGGATTGATCGGAAAAGGCGTTGAGTGGAAAAATTTCAAACACTTGCAAATAATCGTGCATTGGGTTCGTCTGCCTTGCTGGCTGAATACATTAATCTGATTCAGACTGCCAATCAGGAGTATATCGAACTGAGTGTTCCGCTCATGCAGCGTGCGTTTCCCGTAATGGCAGTCTGGCATTTCACTGAAGCATTCTTTAAGAAAAATGGTATTACACCGGATTCCGTCGCTGAGCTTACCCAAATGGTTCGCCATGGCAAGCGCGATGTCATTCAAAATGCCCTTCAGCCCCTGGGCCGATTTAAACGCTTTCTCACATACAGTCGCAGCTCAATCGTGGAAGCAACGCTGATCAAGCTCAATGAGGAAGTGGAACGGGTGATTTGCGCGGAGAGTCTGCCAGCCAAAGAGGGATTGGAACTCGCCAACCGTCTGCGTGGTGCGAGAATTTCCGTTCACACCGTGCCAGACATTGAACTGGTTAATCATGTGCGGGACGTGGATGCCATTGTTCTGGGTGCTGACTGGCTCCGGCGGGACGATTTTGTCAACAAATTCGGTACAAAGCTTCTGGTGGAACAAGCACGGACATCCGGTATTCCGGTTTTTGTTTTAGCCGAGCGATTCAAAATGGTTGACCACATGTTACCCGAAGAACGCGCTTTTTTTCAGGAATGGACGCAGGCTGGCAAACAAACACTGATTCCCATTTTCGAAGTCGTTCAAAAACGCAATGTGGTACAATACCTCACTGATTAATTAAGAAACCACAGATTAGAACCAATTTTTAGAAACCAAGTTGGCTTTGCTGAAACTTGGTTTCAACTGGTGATGGCAACCAATTTCCGGACGCGCAGCGGACTAAATTGGTTTCCGCTCTGCCCCGCCCCATACCCGAAAGGAAACCAGGTTGGCTATGCTGAAACTTGGTTTCTGGCGATTGATCCACGACCTGAAGGTCGTGGCAATGGGACCTTGTCAATAACCAATTTCCGGCCGCGCAGCGGGCTAAATTGGTTTTCGCTCTGGCCTCTATATTTGGGCAACCCCGATAGCTATACGCAATAAAAAG
>MNWS01000041.1:1539-12548 GCA_001872685.1 Fidelibacterota bacterium CG1_02_48_14 | reverse complement strand
TAGGGTGTTTTTGACCAATGTAACAGCCAATCGTAACTGCGTCTGGTCCAGGAAACCGACTGAATCGCCATTTCTGTTGTAGATGTCACGTCCAAAAACTCCTCAAATAAAATCGGATAAATTTCCAGGTATCCCTAAAATGGTGCATGTGGCTGGGTTCATCATCATAGATAACCGGAACATCCACCCATTTCAGATTCAAACCACAGGTACGGATTTTCAAAAAAATGGCAGACTCAAACTGGAAACCACCTTCAGGCACAGACCAAAGTTCCGGGTTAACCAGCGGATAACAACGAAAACCAATCTGACTATCGTAAATTTTCAAACCAGTGCGCCGTGAGAGTAACCAACTGGTGACTGTATTCGAAACGATTCTTGACCAGGGCATGTTTGTCATATTCCAATTCCGGTGTCCGATGACAAAATCAGTCGGCTCCTTAATGGACTTTAGAAACGCTGGTACTGAGGTGACCGGATGTTGGCCATCCGCGTCAAGCGTCAGGGCGAAATCGAATCCGGCAGCGCGTGCCATTTCAAAACCATCTCTTAAAACAGCGCCTTTTCCGCGATTCTGTGGAAATCGTACAAATTGAGCCGGGTGAATTTCGGCCTCAATTAAGCCGTCGGTACTGCCATCGTCCAAAATCATGATCGCTAAGCCGGTATCGAACAGTGCCGGTAACAACCGTTTCAAATGCTCCCGACTGTTGTAAACCGGGATGAGCACTATTGTCTTATAAGACTGTATATCAGTCATTTATAGCATTTATTAAAAGTTTTCAGTGATGCTGTTTCGCCGGAAATCAGATTTTGTAATCACTGTCGTAGGCGCAGTATTTATTGACAATGGGCATGCGCCGGCCAACTCCGAAGGCGCGACGGGTCACACGAATTCCTGGTGGGAGTTGGCGGCGCTTATATTCGCTATGACAAATCAAACCCATGATTTTTTTCACCAATTCGGGTGAATAACCTTTAGCCACCAAGGCCTTATAACTGAGTTGTTCTTCAATAATTTGATCAACCAGGGGACTTACAATATCGTAATCAAATGGATCAACCTGATCAGGTCGCAGCTCTGCTGAAGGTGGTTTGGTGATGCAATGTTCCGGAATAATGTCACGACCTTTGCGTTCGTTGAAATATCGCGCCACCGAATAGACCAGGGTTTTTCCCAGGTCACTGATCACCGCCAGTCCCCCGCTCGTATCGCCGTACAATGTGCAATATCCCAGAGCAACTTCCGTTTTATTACCGGTCGTGAGTAACAAGCTGCCGTCGCGATTGGAAAGGGCCATAAGGATATTTCCGCGAATGCGGGCTTGGAGATTTTCTTCTGCCAAACCAACCAGGGGTTTACCGAAATTCGTGGTAAACACAGCACCAAAGGCGTCGAAAGGCTCGGAAATGGGTAGTTGAATATACCGAATACCTAGATTTTCAGCCAAAATTCGGGCATCGTCACGACTGTGTTGGGTGGAATATTTGGATGGCATGGAAACGCCTAAAACATGGTCAGACCCCAAGGCTTCTCTCGCTATGACCGCTGTCAATGCGGAATCAATCCCACCAGACAACCCCAGGACAGCATCGTGATGTCCCGTTTTTCGGAAATATTCCCCCAGACCAAAAACCAGTCCGTCAAATACCTCCTGTTCCTTGGTTTTCCCGGGCAAAAAAATCGGTGTTTGTACAGGCGCATCTAATGGCAATTCAATGGTGATGACAGCCGCTTCGAATTTGGGACCGAAATGGACCAGATTGGCTGCATGATCAACAACGATAGACCCACCATCGAACACCAATTCATCCTGGCCACCAACCAGGTTCAAATAGATGTAGGGTAAATGGAATTTTCGAACTTTGGCCTGGATCAAATCAAGTCGTTCAACATCTTTTTTGGCGTGAAAGGGTGATGCTGAAATATTAATTAACAGTTCCGCCCCGGCAGTGGCCAAACGATCAATGATTTTATAACCAATTTTTGTGTCCCACAAATCCTCGCAAATGTGGACGCCCAGCTTTACTGATCCTGATGACCGCGTTTCCACCGAGATAGGCTTATTATCCCGTCCGGGTTTGAAATAGCGCCACTCATCAAATACATCGTACGTGGGTAAAAGTGATTTATGCGCCCAGTAGAGGATTTTTCCGTTCTGGAGGATGGCCGCACTGTTATAGGTGTCTTTCCCATCATGATGCACAGCGCCTATAATCGCAACCGTTTCACCCGTCAGAAGCGCTAACTCCTCAACCAATCGCATATTTTGCGGAATGAAATTCGATTCAAAAATCAGGTCTTCCGGCGGATAGCCTGTAATAAATAACTCAGGGAAAATCACCAGGTCAGCTAGATCGCGCTCGGCTGCCTGAATGGTCTCCTTCGCCTGCAAAAAATTACTTTTAAAATCACCTACAGTCGGATTTAACTGTGCCAGAACGACTTTGAGTTTGCGGTTCATCTCACCCATTATCTGCTTTTATTAATCTCTGTATATAATTGATTCACAGCGTCTTCTGGCGTTTCTGAAAATTGCATACCGTCAATTTTCCATGACCCCAGGCCGACGATTGGTTTCCCTGCCGAAAGTGTAAATGCGATTTCCGAGAGCGTCCCATAAGCGCCATCAACGGCAATTAAACCATCAACCGAACGCACCAAAATTCCATTTCTTAAATCGCCCATACCGGTAAAAACAGGAACATCAACATAACCATTGGCTTCATCAGGATCAGTCCCCATCAAGATTCCAACCACCAGACCACCGGCATCATGGGCACCCTTGCTGGCGGCTTCCATGACGCCACCCCGACCACCGGTATAGATGATAGCCTTCTTCTCTGCCAGAAGTCGTCCCACGGCATAGGCTTTTTGATACACCTCTGCAGGAACGGCCCGGGCTCCGATAACACCAATTCTGAGTTGATCTATTGACATTAAGGCGTCAGTCTCGACATGGTTCTCGGGAATGGTACGGCTTCACGAATATGGCTCAGGCCACAAATCCACGCGACGGTGCGTTCCACACCCAAACCAAAACCAGCATGTGGTACAGATCCATAACGGCGTAAATCCAGATACCAGTCATAATTTGCCGGATCCATCCCCTCCTCGCGCATGCGCTCAACCAACAAATCGTAATCATCCTCACGCTGGGATCCGCCGATGATTTCGCCATAACCTTCCGGCGCTAACATATCAACCGCGAGCGCGTATTTTGAATCGGCGGGATCGCGTTTCATGTAGAATGCTTTTATCGCAGATGGATAATGGTGAACCATGACCGGGCTTTCATGCGCCTCCCCAATAATGGTTTCATGAGGTGCACCAAAATCATCACCCCACTGGACATCCACGCCTCGCGCCTGAAGCAGCTTAATGGCATCATCATAATGGATTCTCGGGAATGGTTTTTGGATGGCTTCCAATTTGGTGATGTCACGCTCCAGCGTTTCAAGTTCCAGCCGACGGTTCATCAACACCTCGGCAACAATGTACGAGATCATGTCTTCAGCGAGATCCATATCCATATCCAGGTCATAATAGGCCATTTCCGGCTCCACCATCCAGAATTCTGTCAAGTGGCGTCGGGTTTTACTTTTTTCTGCGCGAAATGTGGGGCCAAAACAGTACACCTTCCCCAATGCCATGGCGGCTGCTTCTGCATAGAGTTGCCCGCTTTGAGTGAGATAGGCTTTGTCATCAAAATAGTCTGTTTCGAACAGCGTCGCGGTCCCTTCGGTAGCTCCTTTTTGGAATATCGGAGTGTCCACCAGTGTAAAATCGCGTTGGTCAAAAAAGGTGCGAATGCTCTTAATGATCGTGTGGCGAATGCGCATGATGGCGTGCTGTCTCTTGGAGCGTAACCACAGGTGGCGCTGATCCATCAGAAACTCGATACCATGCTCTTTCTTTGTAATGGGATATTCGCCGGCGATGCTTACCAGTTCAACTTTATGAGCAATCAGCTCATAACCACCATCAGCACGCTCATCGGCGATAACCTTACCGGTAACCATGACTGATGACTCCTGCGTCAGGACATCTTTCAGATCAAAACTGGCTTCGTCGCAGTCGTTTTTTGTGACGACACATTGAATAATTCCGGTGCCGTCCCGGAGGATCAGAAACCAGATTTTACCGCTTTTCCGCAGGTTATAAACCCAACCCTTCAGCTTGACAACTTCATCCTTGTGATAGCTGATATTTTGAATGAAATACTCGTGCATTTTTCTACCATCCTTCAGTCATGGATTCAATAATTCGATCGACTATTTTCCGGATTGCCTCCACCTTGGCATCATCCCGATTTCGCTGGGCGTCGGTGGATAATTGGGAATTTTCAATCTCGCTAAAATAGGTTCCGTACTCATTTATATTCTTGCTAAACAACGGTTTATTCATGGTATCGTCCTGCCAAATCACCTGTCCGGAAATTTGCAGGCGATATTCAGTGACATTCTCACTTTTGTCATACGTTGATGGAATATCGGAGATGGATTTTATCACCCCTTCAATATGTGAATCGGCTTCCGGCGACGTTGTCAATGTCAGCAGGCGAGTCTGCTGTAGCCTGGTATTCAGTTCCTCATCAACTTCCAGTTCAATATTGAATTCCGCCGTGCGGTTCTCAAACGGCTCAAGCCGCATATTTTTCAGATGCGTTGGAATCGTACCTTTGAAGGAGTAAAACGCGCAATGTGTCAGGACCTGCAATAAAATCAGGAATATGCCTACTGAGAGACTAAGCGCGCGTTTTTTTACTGGGTATTCCGTATTCATTGATCTTCCGATAAAGTGTGCGCTCGGCCATTTCCAGGGCCACGGCAGTTTTTCGCTTATTAAAATTAAATTTTTCCAAGGTCTTGTAGATTAATTCTCGTTCTGCCTCGGCGGAAGTGACATTACCAATCGTTTTGGGATTGTAAATCGTTGGCTCTTCACCTTCCCCGGCTTCATCAGCTTCGTTATAATGCTGCACGATCTCCAGTTCTGTCGGGTAGCGTTTTGATGGCTTCTCAGGCGTCTCCGGTGACCAGCCACCAGTGCTCATTAAACCCTTCATCTCCCGAATATCCTGCCGCAACAGGAATAATTGCTGCAAAATCAACTCTCGCTCAGCCTGATCCACCGTCCGGTTCATGGGCACCGGTAAAAATGGATTTTCCGCATCACCCTGTTCCGAATCTACCCGCAGGTAATGCAAAACCGTCTCCGTGCGTAAAACACCACCCTTTTCAAGGACGACGATACTTTCCACGAAATTTTTTAGCTCACGAATGTTACCCGGCCAGTTGTAATCCTGCATGACTTTGAAAGCGCCGTCGGAAAAACCCTTGAAAACAATTTGATTCCTGATGGCGCATTCACGGGCAAATTTTTCAGCCAGAATGGGGATGTCAATGCGACGATTTCTTAAAGGTGGTACCGAAATCGTAACGGCTTTTAAGCGATAATAAAGATCTTTGCGGAAATTTCCTGACTCTACCTCATCGCCAAGATTTCGATTCGATGCGGCGATGACCCGGACATCAACTTTCACCGATTTCGAAGCGCCGACTGGTAAAAATTCGCCCTGTTCCAGAACCCGCAAAAGCTTGACCTGGGTCTCAAGCGGAGTCTCCCCAATTTCGTCCAGGAAAATTGTGCCACCGTCGGCTGTCTGAAAATACCCTTTGCGATCATCACTGGCACCGGTGAAACTGCCTTTTTTGTGGCCAAAAAGTTCACTCTCGATGATGCCCGCCGGAATAGCGCCACAATTGACAATAACGAGAGATTTGTGAGCTCGTCGGGAATGCCCATGCAGGGCGGATGCAATCAACTCTTTACCGGATCCGCTTTCGCCGGTTATCAGGACAGAAATATCTGTCGGCGCAACCTGGTCCACCGTTTCCAACATATCTTCAACCGGGGCAGAATTCCCCAATATGCCATACTTACGTTGCAGCGTCCGGATGCGTTCGTTGACTTCACTCATCGCAATACTTTAGCCTCGAAGGTGCAAAAAATATTATCGTCCTCTGCCACCGGTATCTCGGAACCAACGAGCCGTGATCTTCAAACCATCGGTTACGTCAACCGTCGGTTCCCAACCCAGTAATTTTTTAGCTTTGGCATGGTTAATGACGCTGCGCATTTGCTCGCCAGGCATGGCAGGACCATGTTGTTCGGGAATTACGGGTGCCAGTTCATCCCGCAATGCCTGGTATAGCTGATTCACATCCGTTTCTATCCCGGTGCCGACATTCACGACATCACTTTCGAGATAATTCAGTCCGGCGACATTTGCCCGTACCACATCTTTGATGAACACATAGTCACGCGTCTGCTTGCCATCACCATTGATGACCGGTTGTCCGTCGGCGAGCAATTTTGAGCAGAAAATGGCGACGACACCGGCTTCCCCGTGTGGATTCTGGCGTGGGCCGTAGACATTTGCGTAACGGGTGATAAAATAGTTTAAACCATGAACATGTTTGTAAAAGTGGAGGTATTTCTCCGTTGTCAATTTCGTTATGCCATAAGGCGACAAGGGGCGTTGAGGATGGTTTTCATCCGCCGGAAAGTAATCCTGCTCGCCATAAATCGCGCCACCCGTGGAGGCAAACATGAACTTCTTCACACCATATTTGACCGCATTTTCAAGGAGATTCAATGTTCCGAGTACATTCACATCTGCATCGAAAGCAGGATCGGCAACCGATTTGCGCACATCCATCTGAGCGGCGTGGTGATTGATGACATCGAACTTTTCAGCCGCAAACAATTCGGCCAGGGCTTTGTCCCGAATGTCCATTTTAACGAATTTTGCAGCCGGATTTACCAGTTCCGGTCGACCCGTGATCAAACTATCGAGGACGACAACATCGTGTCCTGCAGCAATGAAAGCATCCGTAACATGCGAAGCGATAAACCCCGCGCCACCCGTAACTAAAATTTTCAAGTTTTAAGCTCCAATTATTTTTATCTCTAGATATCAACTCAGTTCTTCACGAGTCCGGCAACTTTTGCTATCACCACGAAGCGTCTCGCTGAGTTCATCGAAGGGCGCGAGTTGGTGGTTCATGCTTGAAATTTTCAAGCCTTGACCTCAATTGGCGCCAACTTTTTTCAGCTCTTTTTCGAGTTTTTTAATCTCGTCCCGCAAGAGCACTGCCCGCTCAAAATCCAGTGCTTCGGCGGCCGTCAGCATATCTTTCCGCATCAATTCCAGTAATTCATTTTTCTCGTGAGATTTGCTGTAGCGTTTGATGGATTCGTTCACCCGTTCAGCTTTTTTCGTCAGGGAATCGGCCACCATGGTAGTCCCCCGAATCTCATCGGCTGACTTGTAAATGGTCTCCGGCGTGATGCCATTTTCCCGGTTATACTGAGCCTGTTTTTCCCGTCGCGTTGTGGTAATATCAATCACCTTTTGCATACTGCGGGTGATTTTATCACCGTAAAATATGACCTTTCCATCAACATGTCGCGCAGCCCGGCCGGAAACCTGTAACAGGGATGTTTCGCTCCGGAGAAATCCCTCTTTATCCGCGTCCAGAATGGCCACCAGACTCACTTCCGGCAGATCAAGACCCTCCCGTAGCAGGTTGATTCCGACCAGGACATCGAATTCACCCAGTCGCAAATCCCGGAGAATACTGACGCGTTCAAGCGGGTCAATCTCCGAATGCAGGTAGCGCACCCGTAAATTCAGATTCACCAGATAGTCGGTGAGGTCTTCGGACATCCGTTTGGTTAATGTCGTAACGAGTACGCGCTGGTGTTTGGCGATGCGCTGCTGAATCTCCTCGATCAGATCATCAATCTGACCCTCAGTTGGTCGCACATCTATCTCAGGATCCATGAGTCCGGTGGGTCGGATGACCTGTTCCACCACGATCCCTTCAGATTTCTCTAGCTCGTATTCGCTGGGTGTGGCAGAGACAAAAACGACCTGACCCATAGCCGCTTCAAACTCTTCAAACTTCATGGGACGGTTATCAAGGGCGCTGGGTAAGCGGAATCCGTATTCCACTAAATTCTGTTTCCGGGATAAATCACCACGATACATCGCCCGGAATTGCGGCAGTGTCACATGTGATTCATCAATTATGAGTAAAAAATCTTTCGGGAAAAAATCAAAAAGTGTATAGGGGCGTTCCCCTGCTTCCCGATCCGTTAAATGGCGTGAATAATTTTCAATACCACTGCAATACCCCATTTCACGAATCATTTCCAGATCAAATCGGGTGCGCTGTTCCAATCGCTGCGCTTCCAGCAGATTGCCGCCTTCCCGCAATTCCAAAAGCCGCTCATTCAATTCCGCTTCAATGGTTACCAGGGCTCGTTTTAATTTCGATTCGTCCGTGACAAAATGGCGTGCGGGGTACAGAACAAACACATCTTCGTGCTTTGTAATTTCGCCGGTCAAGGGATCAATCATTGAAATTTCAGTTATATCATTCCCCCAGAATTCGACACGCACCGCCAGATCATCATAGGCCGGGTAAATTTCCACCACGTCACCTCGAACTCTGAACTTACCCCGTTCAAAGTTCAGGTCATTCCGCTCGTAAAAAATGTCAATTAATTTCCGGAACAAATCCCGTTGTTTGATCTGCTCACCCTTTTTCAGAATGACAATGCTTTTCGCGTAATCTACCGGAGATCCCAAACCAAAGATGCAGGAGACTGATGCCACCACCACCACATCGCGGCGTGAGAGCAGAGCACTGGTTGCCTTCAACCGCAGCTTATCAATTTCCTCGTTCATGGACATGTCTTTTTCGATAAATGTGTCCGTAACCGGCAGATAAGCCTCTGGTTGATAGTAGTCATAATAGCTGATGAAGTATTCAACCGCATTCTCCGGGAAAAATGTCTTGAACTCCCCAAAAAGCTGCGCTGCGAGTGTTTTATTGTGCGAAATGATAAGTGTCGGGCGATTCACATTTCTGATGACTTGGGCCATGGTGAATGTTTTACCGGAACCGGTCACACCCAACAACGTCTGGAAGGGAATGCCCTTATTCAGGCCGGTTGTTAATTCGGCAATCGCCTGTGGCTGGTCGCCGCGGGGTTCATAAGTCGTAAATAATTTAAAATCTGCCATTTTGTCCTATGATAGGTTCCAGACCTATTTCAGTCAATGAAAGCTTGTGGTCATTGAAAAATATTTCAACTGAACTTCTGGTTGTTTCGATTGGCTTGATGAATGAGATTTGCGAACGATGGATTTTCAAACCCTCATCCTGTTCGTTGTTCTTGGACTCGCCATTATCGCGTTTATCCGGGAGATGTTCCCCATGGAGGTGGTGGGGTTCACCGCAATGGTCATTCTCATCATTTTTGGTATCGTCACTCCCAAAGAGGCAGTCGAAGGTTTTAGTAACTCAGCCGTTGTAACCGTCGGCGCTTTATTCGTCCTCAGTCATGCCATGGTTAAAACGAATATTTTAAACTTGTTAGTCACCAATCTTGAAAATTTTGGCGGCAAACGAAAATGGCTGGTCATCGGGATTTTACTGACTTCTGTAGCTATTGTCTCGTCGCTGATCAACAATGTGGCAGCGGTGGCGATTACCATGCCGTTGGCCATGCAATTAGCGCAACGCTTCAAACTTTCACCGTCGCGCATCCTGCTGCCACTCTCCTATGCCAGTATTTTTGGCGGCACCATGACACTCATCGGTACATCCACCAATTTGCTGGTGAATGAAGTCGTCATTAAAGCTGGCTATCCTCCTCTGGGGATGTTCGAATTCACGAAACTTGGTGCGATCTTCACGGGTGTCGGTTTAATCTACATTTTTATTCTTGCCCGGCATTATATGCCGAATCGGGCTATTATCTCCAGCCTGACACGCAAATACCACATGTCAGCGTATTTGACGGAAGTCCGGGTTGCGGAAGACTCCCCTTTGATTGGGTCAACCTGTTTGTCCCAGCAAGTCAGTAGCCGTTTTAATATCATCATTCTGGAGATTGTCCGGGATCAACAAAAAATGAGTACTGACCTACGCAACCGCATCTTACAGGACAATGACACTCTCATCGTTCAAGGTAAACTGGATGATATACTCAGGATGAAATCGGAGCTGAAAGTTCAGTTATTAACAGACACAAAATTGAATGATGAAGACCTGAATGATGCTGAAAATGCTGTTCAGGAAGTGGTAGTAAGCCCCGGATCAAGCTTTGTCGGCAGCAGTTTGCAGGCCATCAATTTTCGTGCTCGTTATGGGTTGTTCGTTTTGGCAATACAACGGGCTGGCACAACCCTGCGCGACAAGGTTTCGCATATTCGCCTGCGAGACGGTGATGCACTCCTGGTTTTTGGTCACCGCACAAAACTGGATCAACTGCGTCATTCAACCGATGTCTTTGTACTTGATGTGGTTCCGATTCAGCTTCACAAAATCAAGTTCTGGTGGATGCCAGTAACCATTCTGCCGGCCATTATGATTCTGGCTGCGTTTGAATTTATCGATATTATGTCTGCCTCCTTGGTGGGTGTGAGTCTGTTACTGCTGTTCCGGGTCATTACCCCGCAAGAGATGTATCAGAGCATTAACTGGAGTGTCATTTTTCTGATTGCGTCTTTTATCTCGGTTGGCCGTGGCATGGAAAACACACAAGCTGCGAACCTGATGGCTGGTTTATTTGAAATGATTGGAAATTCTGTCTGGGCTGAATGGGCGCCGCACATTGCACTCACTGCCATTCTCTTTTTTACGGCATTGCTAACAGGTTATCTATCCAATAATTCGGTTGCAATCATTCTGACCCCTATCGCAATAGCCACTGCCTTAAATTTGAATGTGAATCCCAGACCTTTCATTTTTGCCATCGCTTTTGCGGCTTCAGCCAGCTTTTTCACACCCATGGGCTACAAAACGAACCTCATGGTTTTTGGACCCGGTAACTATCGCATGAGTGATTACTTCAAAGCTGGTTTACCATTGAATCTATTATTCTGGCTGATCGGGTCAGCTCTGATTCCCGTTTTCTGGCCATTTTA
>MNWS01000041.1:0-1520 GCA_001872685.1 Fidelibacterota bacterium CG1_02_48_14 | reverse complement strand
CATAAATCAAACGGGGCGCTTTTTGAAAAACGCCCCGTTCTATATGCAATCCCCCAGGATAGCTGTAGCAATAAACTACTTCAGGAAGGTAATCAAGCGATTGACCTGGTTATTCCCCATCGTAATGCGATATAGGTACAGTCCCGATGCGACCGGTGAACCAGTAACATCCGTACCGTTCCAAACCACATTGTATACGCCGGGTGCTGTGTTCTGATTGACAACCAGGTTTTTCACAGTACGCCCGGTAATGTCATAAATGGTCACATTGACATTTCCAGCTTCAAGGATATTAAATGAAATGGTTGTGGTAGGGTTAAACGGATTGGGGAAATTGTAATTATCACCAATCATCATGTTTCTGGATTGGGACATTTCAGGTGCATGTGGACCACCGTGTCCCATTGAACCAAATTCACGCCAAATTCCACCATTCAATTCCGTAACGACCAAGACTTCGGCATCCCACAGCGGGGATTCCATCATCTGGATTCCAGTGACCGTAATGATGTCGCCGGCAACCGGTCTGGTGAGTGTTGAATCAACAGGCAGGTACCATGCCGGACCAAAGTTCAGGACATAATCCATCACAGAGTCGCCATCCACATCAATGAAAAAGACTTCATGATAAATCAAGCTATCCGGTTCTTCACGATTTAAATAGCCGGCACTCAATGAGGTGCCAACATTGTACTGTCTCGGGTGAATTTGCTCGTGAGCACCACCAAATTCTTCGCCGTGATGGTATCCACCAAACCCGCCAAAGAAGGTGCTATCCCAATCGCCAAAACCAAGGCTGTCACACATCCCGGGACCACCCATGCCTGGGCCGTGATGATGACCCGGACCTGCAAAACTTGAGTCGCAATCCGGATCAACCAGAATCATTTCTGTGAAGACAGTACCGGTTAGGGTAACTGTTGTGAGCGAATCCTGATGCATGCCGCCACCATGACCGCCATCACCATGACCAGGTCCACCGTGACCGCCACCGCCAGGACCACCCATACCCTGAGCCAGCATTGGGCTGGTCAGCGTAAAAGCACCAAGTGCAAGTGCGATCGTCCATTTGTTCATCGTTCTGTACATTTTAAAATCTCCTTTGATTTCCATCGGTTCAGTGGACGCTAATCCAAGAGTCATGCCAAAATTTTTACTTATTGTTATTTATACACTTAGCTTGAATTCACAGATAGATCAATCAGGCGATATATTTTGTTCACGCAAAATATGCATACCCGAAACGCAGAATTTGCGCGCACGATCATAAACTATTTTTTCTTGTGATTATTGAGGTCTCGCAGAAAGTCTTTTTTGTCACCCTGAACTTGATTCATGGTCTCATAACCTGTTGTTTTTATTAGATACTTAAATGAACCCAGACCCAAAGGGATCCCAACGGGAATGACAATTTGGGTATTTTCAGACTTTTTACAACTCGGTTATTATTGAGTCAAAAAGGAAATGTCGAGTAAGTTGACTGTATAGGTCAAAACGGTCAGACTAAGGAGCGTATTCCG
>MNWS01000187.1:10380-12624 GCA_001872685.1 Fidelibacterota bacterium CG1_02_48_14 | reverse complement strand
AGATTTGGGAGAAAATACACATCAGCATCTTCAATATATGATGAATCAACAGAATCCATTACGAAGACGTAAAGTTCTGCGGAGGCATAAGGTTGAATTAGGGGACAAGCTATGAAAATAAAAATTACTAATAATGGAAGCGAAAGTTTTAAAGTTCTCATAGACACTCCGATTCATTGTCTTTCTGCCATTGTAATTTAAATCTGTAAATGCTGGAGAAAGCGAGGCAACAACGCTGATTAATGCCGAATAAAAACTACCCGACCGAAGACCATATTCGTCCCACACGCACCTTATTCCCCCTCCACAAACTCAAACCATCGTAAAGCCTCGGCTTCAGGGTCGTTCAATTTGCCATATTGCGGTATTGGTGCTGACATTAGCGCTTTTACCTGTGCCTTGGCTACGGCAAAATAATGATCATACTCCTGCCGTCGATGAAGCGGATTCTCATGAAAACAATCACCCAGTTTTTCATGCAAAGCCTGACTTACACCAAACTCGGCATTCTGGTAATCGTCATCCTTATCAATAGAATTGTGCAACCAACCACCCGAAGCAAAATTCAGGTTGTATTCCGGCAAAAACAGGTACCCAAAATCAGCGACGAACTCAACCGCCTTGCAGATAAACTCAAAATCATCCTGGCTGAAAACGAAGTGAAAATTGAACCGTAACCACCCCGGCTTGACACACTCGATACCTCGGCTGATAACCTGTCTGAGTTGATCCGATTTTTCCGGACTGATCCCTAATAAACGATGACCATACGGTGCAGCGCAGACACAACCCGCGCGAGTCTGGATACCAAAAAGATCATTGAGCAAACTCGTGGCAAATCTTGAATGGAGATATTTCTCGCCGTGGCGAATCATGATAGAAAAAATACCAATCCGCTCAGGAGCGTGAGGATTTCCCAAAATCTGAATATTCGGATTTTTCTCCAACCGTTGAACCGCCTGCTGAGTGAACAACTTCTCTTTGGCTTCAATCTGGTCTACACCGATCTCCGATTTAATCTCCAACGCCAGCGATGCTTTGAGAACCTGAAGAATTCCCGGTGTACCCGCACGTTCACGCTCTTCGGGGTCAAGATGAAAATCGTAGCCCTGTGCGCTCACATATCGGACGGTTCCACCCGCCGGGTGTGTGGGCGACAAATCCGGATTATAGACACGCTTGTTCACCACCAACAGTCCGGACGAACCCGGCCCACCAATAAACTTGTGCGGTGAGATGAACACAGCGTCAAAATAGCATTCCTCATCACGATTCATGTCAATGTCAACATACGGCGCGCTGGCAGCAAAATCGAAACAGGCCAAGGTATCGTGTCGGTGCAAAATCCTTGCGATCTCGTACACCGGTGAAATTATTCCGGTCACATTCGAAGCTGCGGAGAACGACCCGATTTTCATGCGGTTCTGATATTGAGGTGACTGAAGTTTCGTTTCTAAATCTTGCAAATCAATCTGACCATCCGCCTGCAGGTCAATCTCCACCACCTCTGCGTAACCTTCCCGCCAGGAAATGTCATTGGAATGGTGTTCGTAGGGTCCGATAAAAACGACGGGCATGTTAAAACGATATTCCGTTTCCAACTCAGCGAGTACTTCTGCCGAGGTTGGATTAGTCACACGAACAGTCTCCACGATTTTCGTCAAACGGGCCCGTGTGGCGGGTGGGATGTAAACGCCCAGAATCTGTTGCAAACGCCCAATTGCCCCCGTCGCGCCGGTTCCAACAGGGATTAAATAACAATTTTCAGAGGCATTCAAATTGCGCTTGATGGATGCTTCTGCCAGATGCAGCAAGCGCGTCATGGATCGTCCGCTGGCGTCATCCTCGGTGTGGGTATTGGCGTAATACGCCTGAATCTTGATCAAGTAATTCTCAATGAATTTTAGGGAGCGGCCGCTGGCAGTGTAGTCCGCGTAGGTGAGCAAGCGTTTACCGAACGGGGTTTGAAAACAATAGCTGTTGCCGATGATCTGGTCACGAAGAAATTCAATGTCGATTTTTGACGGCATTTACCCTCCTCTGGTTTTTCGTCGAAGGGGCGAATTTACGCTGATTAAGGTAGAATCAAAGGTTGGCATTTTCAGGCATTCGGGATATTGACGGGCTGCTGATGACAAAAATCAGTGAATTTTCAACTCCGGTCCATTTGCCTTGAGCAGATCAGATTGCCGGCAGTGCAAAATCGCTTTCGCCGCCGCCATTCCACTCGCGATAACACCGGAC
>MNWS01000187.1:4159-10346 GCA_001872685.1 Fidelibacterota bacterium CG1_02_48_14 | reverse complement strand
ATAAACCCGGAATTTCACTTTTCACAGGAAAAGCACCCGGTCCCACCTGCTTGGGTGTTTTCGCCAGACCATATAAATTTCCCCGAAAAGCATTGATATAGTGCGTGTTGGTCAACGGCGTCGCCACATTCCAGAACACAACATGCTCCCGCAAACCGGGAATCCGTTTTTCCAGCGCTGCGAACATTTTATCTGCCAGCATTTTTTTGAGCGCTTCATAATCGGCTGAATGTGCTTCAGATTTTTCTCCTGCCCATTTTTTAAATGGCTCATACCCCACAAATGTGAATGCTTCACAGGTGTGTACCCCGTCTGCATGCATCTTGTCCGGATCTTTTAGTGTCGTCACCGTGAGAAACATCGCCGGAACTTCATCGGCTGTTAAGACATAGTCAGTCAAACCCAATTTGTAGAGGTCATCCACATTTTCGTTGGCATAATACCAATTGTTGCCTGAGTCCAACCCCGCAGCCGCCAGGTCCATGTCAACCGCGAAAAATAAGCTGATGGCCGAACCGGAATACTCAACACCATCCAGTTTTTTAATCAATTTTCGACTCAGCAATTCACGCCCAATTAATTTTCCAAACGTCACTTCCGGGTCAGCATTACTGATGATCACCGGGGCGCGCAATTCCGTCCCGTCAGACAAACTCACCCCATATGCGGCACCATCATCCATGAGTATTTTCGCCACGGGCGTGTTAAGGCGAATTTCGCCACCCGCCCGCTTCAAGGCTCGGACAAAAGCTCGCGGAATGGCGAAGGCACCACCCTTGGGGTACCAGCCTCCGCTAAAATAGTGGTGCGTAATTCCGGCGTGAATAAATGCTGATGCTTGTGAGGGTGGTAGTCCATGATCCCCGGATTGTCCCGCCATTAAGCCCTTTAGGGTCGGATCAGTGATATATTTATCAATCAGATCCTGACCGGTTCGAAACGCCCAGGGCAAAAGGGTGAATAAAGCCCGGATGGATTTGCCAATGTTGCTCAAGTTATTAAAGCGTCCCAGATCGCCTAAACGAGACATTAGCCGATCAATGGCATTGATATAATTTTCGGCTCCCCGGGCATCATCCGGAAAATATTCTTTCAATCGCCGGATCATTTGGGCTTTGCCCTTGGGGAAATCAAACCGCCGGTCACCCAGGTAAAAATGGTCATACCCATCAGGATTCAATTCGATAAAGGTCAAATCCTCACTCACACCCAATCCTTCTAATATCCGCCGTAGCGCACCACCCGGCTGAAGATCCCCGATATAATGCACACCGGGGCTGAATCGGTAGCCCTCCAGGGTAAAAGAATGGGTCCAACCACCGGCCACTTCATGTTGTTCGCACACCAGCACCTTTTTCCCGGCTTGCGCCAGAGCAACTGCGGCTGTGAGTCCGCCTGCTCCGGATCCAATGACGATGACATCGTAATCGTTGGCTTTTTTGAAATGCATGGCAGGTTCCTTTCCCCCTGTGGCAATGCCTAATATCCGTGTGTGATTTTTTATTCGCAGAAAATTACGCCCCTGGGACGATCTTGATAATAAAATTAATTCTCAATCTTCATCAGTTTTAGCTTCCCACGGAAGGGGTCACAACTGGGTGACATGAGAAAATTGACCGGGATTTACCATTTTGCGATGCAGAGCCAGGACATTATCATTGGCCTTGCTCGAAAAAAAACAACATGCTGTCAGAGAAATATTTCATTTATTTGCCGGCAGCAGCACACACGCCTTTCGGCATTGGCTCAGGTTGAATCAATTGGTTAAGGTGCAATTGTACCAAAGGCAAATACCCCTGATCTTGGCTTCAATTAATAAAGGAATCTCCCGTCCATGCGACGTGTGAAAATCACCACAACAACCATCAGCGCCTTCACGCTCCTCCTCATTTTCAGTTTTATCTATCTCGTTGGAAATTTTTACCGGATTGCTCTGACCCGAACCCAGACAGCCCATCAGGAACAGCAGTTGGATATGGCTGAAGCTGCCGCGCGTGGCATTCGTTTTTACACCGCCCAAATTCAACACGAGATGACCTGGCTGGCCACTCTCTCACAACAAAACAGCGAGACCACACCCTTTCCCCGGGAAGGGGCTGACGAGCCCGTAAAAGCCTGGTTTTTTGCCAATAATGACTTTGAAGTGACTTCGCAGTGGGGTGTCACACTTCCTAAGTGGACTCAATCTGAAATTTCCGGCTTATACCGACTCCCCCAAAATGGATGCCAATTCACGAGTGTCTTCCCCTTTACGAAGGATGATCCCGCAACTCCCTTTTATTTCATCGCCATCATGCCATTGAGAAATTCTGCTGACACGACGATCGCGACAGGCTATCTCGGTGCCCTGATTAGTTTTGACTGGCTGATGCAGAAATTTATCGCACCCTTGAAATTGACTCAAAATGACTTTGCCTGGGTCATGGATGGTTCCGGCCGGCTGATCTATCACCCCAATCACGAAGAGATGCTTCTGCGCAGCACCAAAGAGATCCGGGAAGACTGCATGGAATGCCATTCCAGCTTTGAATTTCAGGACAACATGATCAAAAGCGGTAGCGGCGTCGGTGAATATTTCATCCAGGGTGAGTCTGAAAAAATCATGGCTTATGCCCCCATCACCCTGCTGAACCAACGTTGGGTTGTCGCCATTTCAACCGACCATCCGGCCATGGTTCAGTCCGTCATGAGTACACTGTTGCCCATTTTTATCCTGTCAGGGATTTTTCTGTTGTTACTCATCGCCGCGGGACTGGCGTTGTATTACCTGAATCTGAAACGCGCCCGGGCAACCGAAGCACAAAAGCATTTCCAGCAGGTTCAGAAGATTCAGGAAAAACTCGATCAGGCCGCAAAACTGGCTTCCATCGGGGAATTGGTGGATTCAGTGGCACACGAGATCAACACACCGACGGGAATTATCGCCACGGTCACGGATGGCATTCTTTTGAGCGATTGTGCTCAAATGGCTTGCGCTGCCGACCTGGGTGTCATTAAAAAACAGGTTCGGAGGATAAAAACTTACACGAAGAGTTTGCTGGCATTTTCGCGACGAATGCCCTTTCAGCCGGAACCCAATGACATGATCGAACTCATCGAGGAATGTCTTTTTCTTGTCAGCCCACGCATTCGTGCAAACCGGGTTGAGGTTGTGCGTGAATTGCCGGCGACTTTTCCGAAATTCACATTCGACCGGCCGCGCGTGGAACAGGTGATCATCAATTTATTGAACAACGCCATTGATTTTGTGGAAGCTCCCGGCAGAATCACCCTCAAATTGGAGACCGTTCTTGAAACGGATTCACAAGAAGAGAAAATGGCCGTTCTGACCATTTCAGACAACGGGAAGGGCATTGCCGATGCAGATCTGCCGAACATTTTTGAGCCCTTTTATAGCACCAAGCCTCTCTCAAAGGGCACTGGTTTGGGACTATCAATATCCAAATCCATTATCGAGCGCCACAATGGACAGATCAAAATTAAAACGAAGCAAAATCAGGGAACGAGCTTCATGATTTACCTTCCTCAGGATGGAGATGCGGTTTGAAAACGAAAATTCCAAAAATCCTGCTGATTGATGATGAACCGGAATTTCTGGCGGCCAGCCATAAAATGTTGCAGCGATTCAAATATGAGTGCATCGCCACTGAAGATGCTGATTTGGGTCTGAGAATGTTGACTGACATGGATTTCGATCTGGTCATCTCTGATTTTTTAATGCCGAGTATGGACGGTGTACAATTGCTCAAGGCTGTGCACAAACTCAAACCCAATTTACCGGTCATCATTATTACGGCTTACGGCTCCATTGACCGGGCGGTTGCCTGTATGCAAGCCGGTGCCTTTGATTTCATTGAGAAACCCTTCGAATCCGACCACTTCAAAATTGTCATTGATAAAGCAAATAGTTACACACAGTTACTCAACGAGCGTGATCATTTGTTGGAGCAACTGGAATCACGCTATCAGTTCGAAAACATTATTGGAAAAAGCGACGCCATGCTCCGGATTTTCGACATGGTGGCCAGTGTCGCTGAGTCAGATGCTAATATTTTAATCACCGGTGAAAGCGGCACGGGTAAGGAATTGATCGCCAGAAGTATTCACACCCGGAGTAAGCGTAAGACCAACCCGTTCGTGCCGGTGAACTGCGGCGCATTTCCGGACAATCTCTTCGAATCGGAGATATTTGGTTACGAGAAAGGTGCTTTCACCGGCGCTAATCAGAGGAAAATCGGTCTTTTGGAATACGCCAACAGCGGCAGTTTTTTCCTGGATGAGATTTGTGAACTTCCTATCGGCATTCAGTCAAAACTTCTGCGAGTGCTTCAGGATCGGGAATTGCGGCGGTTAGGCGGTCATGATCTGGTGCATGTGGATGTAAGGATTATTTCCGCAACGAATCGAAATTTGCAGGAATTCGTTGCCAAAGGTCATCTTAGGGAGGACCTGTATTACCGCCTCAATGTCATTAATATCCATCTCCCACCGCTCCGGGAGCGCCAGGAGGATATTCGCCTGTTGGCCAGCCATTTTTTAAATCAGGGTTTGGAAAAGACCGGCAAAAAAAATATTGAAGATTTTTCAGCCGATGTCCTTCAGATCTTTGATACCTATCATTGGCCTGGAAATGTCAGGGAGTTGGAAAATGTGGTGGAGCGCGCCATCGCCCTGACCAAAAGCCGGTTCATCGAAGTTTCAGACTTACCCATTCACCTCCAAAAACCCGTTTCCGATGAGCCTCGGTTTGACGAAGTAACCTTGCAGCAGGCAAAACGCCAGGCGATGGATAAAGTCGAAAAGGATTTTTTGCTGTATTTGCTGCGAAAGCACGCCGGGAATGTCACGCATCTGGCTGAAGAAGCTGGTATGACCCGGCGAAATCTCTATCGGGTGCTGGAGAAATATAAAATCAAACTCGAAAATTGGCGCTGAGACCCATTTCGAGTGTGACATTGATTTCACAGTGCCCTGTTTTGTCACATACGCAACATGAGTTTGTTATTATTACAGTTAGATAGATTCCAATGAAATTGCTGTGACATTCAGTGTCACAAACCTTACTTTTAATAATCTCACAGAATCTCGTCTAACTTCTTTATTATCATCTACTTTACTGACTGTCATTTACCTTGGCACTACTCTTGAATAGGAGTAGCCGAAACCAACAGAAATAACTCAGGGGTGAGCCATGTCAGAAGGTAAATATGACTGAGTATACTTCCCATCAGGTCATTGATTATTTAAAGAGTCTTGACCAACGCATCTCCAGTCTTGAGGAGCGATTAGGATTCAACTCGGTTTCCGAGCCTCTCCCGGAACCTGAATTAAATTCAAAACCAATTGATGATGAAATGCCGGATTCGTTTGAGTTTAACATCGGCGAATACTGGTTTGCTTATATTGGTATTTTCATTTTAATGGTTGGTTGTTTACTCCTCATGGGTCACCCGATTGGTGCGTTTCATCCGGTTATTCCGAGTGTTATTGGATTCACGGTTGCCATCGGTATGTACTACTTCGGCAATTTTTCCCGTGAGTCATACAAATTCCTGGCGCTCCATCTTTGGGGTGCTTCCTACATCCTTATCTTTTTCGCTACGGACCAACTCTTTCAATACATTGGACTCAAATCGGTCACGGCAGAATATTTGAGGGATGCCGGACTATTATTAATCGGCGCGTTGGTGTGGATTAACTCCAACCGTCACAAATCCTCCTACCTCAATGCTGTTAGTCTCACGCTGGTTGCGTTCACTGCTCTGGTAATCAACCGCCCCTCTATCACGCTGGCGATCATTTTGAGTGTTGCCATGCTGACGGTGTATGCATTCAAACACTCGGGGCGGATCGCTGTATTCATCTATGGTTCCTTACTCGTGTACATGGTTCATCTGCACTGGGCTCTGGGTAATCCATTTTTAAGTTCCGGGGCGGGTGTGGCGGTGGTTCCACAAGCCGGTCTGGATCTCACCTTCCTGCTGCTTTATACCATCGTTCTTTCCAGTTCGCTGTTTTGGTTCAAGCCAGCGCCAACGGAAGAAACGGATGCAGCCGCTGAAGAAATCATGTTGTACTCAAATGCCCTGGCCAACGGTTTGGTGGGCGGAATTTGCTATACCATAATGATATTCCTTCACAAAGTACCTGACATCATGTCCTTTGAGATTGCCATGTTCGCCGTCTA
>MNWS01000187.1:0-4027 GCA_001872685.1 Fidelibacterota bacterium CG1_02_48_14 | reverse complement strand
CCTGATCTGGTTTAGTCTCTTCTCACTCGCCACAGCCATTTGGTACCAATCGAAATTCATTGTTGCCGCCAATTTTCTGATCTTTTTATTGGTATTTGCCCGGTATTCAGCCGTTGCCGGATTTGCCGGAATGATCAGTATCAGTCTGGGTGTGGTCGCTCTGATTAGCGCGCGACTGCTGAACTGGCAGAAGGATAGACTGACCATCCAGACTGAATTGATGCGGAACGCCTACCTCTTCGTGGCTTTGGTTTCCCTGCCCTTTACACTTTGGAAATCTTTACCCGGTCATTTTGTGGGTATGTCCTGGTTGGGCCTCACCGTCTTGTATTATGGCATGGGATTACTGCTGAAAAACGGTAAATACCGTTGGATGGGTCATTTTACACTGCTGGCAACCATCCTGTTCATCCTGATTTATGCCACCACGGGATTTGAACCCACCTACCGGATACTGACATTCGTCATGTTGGGATTGGTGTTGATTGGACTATCCATTCTGTTTAAGTATTTCCATTCAAAGATGGATTCAGAAAAACAACAGCTAAATGAAACAAACACATAGAATCAGATGGGCGGGGAACCAGGCCATGATTTTTTTACGCGATATTTTTATTTTGCAATATGAAACGGAGCTGATATGACAAAACTTGGTAGACGCGATTTCGTCAACTATCTGTTGGGATTCGGGAGCATAAGTGCCCTTGCTGCAATTGCCTATCCCATCGGTCGGTTTCTGGTGCCCCCACCTATTCGTGAAGCCGAACCCAATTCTTTGAAAGTTGGCACTCTGGATGACTTCCCGGTGAATTCATCCAAAATCATTCGTTTTGGACGGACACCGGTCATTCTAATCCGGGATGGAGAGGAGAATATGAGGGCACTCACCGCGACTTGTACGCACCTGGATTGTATTGTCCAATTCAGTTCAGAACGGCAGCAAATCATCTGCGCCTGTCACAATGGTGTATATGATTTAACCGGGAAAAATATCTCAGGTCCGCCCCCAAAACCCCTGTCGGAATTTTCGGTTAAGGTTATTGACAAAGAAATCATCATCTCCCAGAATCGAGCGTAAGTATGAGCTCATTTTTTGATTCAAAAGTGTTTAACTGGCTGGATGAGCGTCTGGATTTAGCACCCGTGAAGGAGCTCGTGAACCACAAAAAAGTGCCCGTTCACCATCATACCGTTTGGTACTATATGGGTGGTGTAACCCTTTTTCTGTTTCTGATTCAGGTTTTTTCCGGCATTCTTTTATTGATGTATTATCGGCCAGGTGAGAACAGCGCTTACGAGAGTCTGCAATTCATCACCTCCAAAGTCTACTTCGGTTGGTTGATCCGTAATGTCCACGCCTGGAGCGCGAACTTGATGGTGTTCTTCGCATTCATTCACATGTTCAGTGTCTTTTTTACGCGTGCGTACAAAAAACCCCGTGAATTGACCTGGGTGACCGGTTTTCTACTTCTGGTGCTGGCCATGGGATTTGGATTTAGCGGTTACCTTTTACCCTGGAACGAATTGGCGTTTTTTGCCACGAAAGTCGGGACCGACATCGCTGGTGTTGTTCCCTTCATCGGTGAAAAGATCAAGATCATTCTCCGTGGTGGGGATGATGTCACCGGCGCAACACTCTCGCGATTTTTCGGCATTCATGTCGCCATTTTACCGGCCATTACAACCATCATCCTGGGCATCCATTTACTTTTTGTCCTACGACAGGGAATGAGTGAGCCGGAGGTTTTTGAAGAATTACCTGAGAAAAAGAAAAAATATATCCACTTCTTCCCGGATTTCGTGCTACGCGATGCCTTGCTGTGGCTCAATGTTCTCATCGTCGTATTGGCATTAGCAGTATTTTTCCCCTGGGATTTGGGGTTGAAGGCTGACCCGCTGGCTTCTGCCCCGGTTGGTATTCGTCCTGAATGGTATTTCATGTTCATGTTCCAATCCCTGAAGTTCTTACCGCCCCACATCCTTTTCTTCGAAGGAGAAACTTTGGGTGTACTTTTCTTCGGCGCTGTTGGAGCACTCTGGATGCTGATCCCTTTCGTGAAATTCCGCAAAGAGGCAGTCAGTAACGCAAAAATTCTTACCTATTTCGGTTTGGGCTCGCTTATTTTCATTTTAGGCATGACCATATTCGGCTACCTGGTGTAGAGGACAATATGAAAAAAACATACCAAACACACTTTAATGAGCTACGTGTTACCGTTGTATCAATCATTCTGCTACCCTTCTGCCTGGCGGCTCAGGACAAGGGGGCAAAGTCATCGGATAGCAACACCATCAATACCTGTGTCGAATGTCATGAGACATTGGAAATGATGCCTGAAGGTTATTCTGCGGGTGACATTCACCAGAAATCCGGAATTTCCTGTTCCGGTTGTCACGGTGGTGATCCGACCAATTACGACAAAGACGAAAGTATGTCGAAAAAAGCCGGGTATATCGGCCTTCCCAAACGGCAGGATATTCCTGCTTTTTGTGGCCGGTGCCATTCGCACATTGATTTTATGCGAACATTCAGACCCAGGATCGCTACGGACCAGGTTGATCAATATTATCAAAGTGTGCATGGGAAAAAACTGGCTCAGGGTGATAAAAATGTGGCTGAATGTGCGAGCTGCCATTCAAGTCACGCGATTATGCCGGCAGATGACCCGCGTTCCACAACCCACGCATTAAATATTCCCAAAACCTGCAAACAGTGTCATAGCAATGGTAAACTGATGGACCAATATGGCATTCCCCACGACCAATATGACAAATATGCGGCGAGTGTACACGGCAAGGCACTGTTGGAAAAGAAGGATACGGGTGTTGCAACCTGTAATGATTGTCATGGTAATCATGCTGCAACGCCGCCCGATGCTGAGTCCGTCTCCAATATCTGCGGAACCTGCCACTTGAATAATATGAACCTTTTTAAATCATCCCAAATGGCCGCGGATTTCGATATTCACAGTTGTCAGGAATGTCACGGAAATCACGACATCCAAAAACCGACTGACCAAATGCTTAACACGGCATCGAATGAAGAAGCGATTTGTCTGGAATGCCATACGGCCGGTGATGAAGGTGCAAGCACTGCGAATACCATGTATCAGGATATTCAGGGTGTTGATAGTCTCTACGCCTTGGCAAAGACCAAATTGACGGCCAGCAAAACAAGCGGGATGAATTTCTCTGAGATTGACTATCAGATTCAGCAGACGCGTCAGAATCTCATTCAAATGCGGACGCTGATCCATTCATTTGATACATCCCAGGTGAATGCCAAGTCTGTTGAGGGGATAAAAATAGCCCGGGAAGCGATTCACCTGGCCGATCTGGAGATACAGGAATACCATAATCGCCGTTGGGGTTTCGGAGTTTCAGTAATCGCGCTGGTCATCTTGGCATTGGCTGTTTATTTGAAGATCCGGGAGCGCAACGAACTCGTGAAAAATTCCCGGTAGATCGTTAATTGAATTGTACCATAATTGTTCTCGTCTACTAAATTAGGCGCCACCGGAGTGGCCATGACATTTGATAAGGAGATAAAAATGTTTCAAAAATTGTTAATGGGGATGATCGTGAGCGTTGCTTTTGTTTTTGCACAGGAGCCAGCGGCTACGTACACCTATGTCGGTACCAAAATGTGTAAAATGTGCCACAACAAAGAGGAAACCGGGAAACAGTTCGCCATTTGGGAGAAATCGCTCCATGGCAATGCCTTGGCCACCCTGAAGACCGAAGAAGCAAAAAGAATTGCAGTCACGAAGGGCATTAAAACCGCACCGGATCAAACCGCTGAATGTATTCAATGTCATGTTACTGGATTCGGAGATGCTTCGGGTTATCAGTTAAATGTTGATGTCGCGGACGCTAAAGCCGTTGCCAAGAACGAAAAAATGGAAAATGTCGGTTGCGAAATGTGTCATGGACCCGGCAGTGGCTATAAGACCAAAAAAACCATGGAAGCCGTTAGTAAAGGCGAAATTGAACCGGCCAGTGTTGGTTTGATCGCACCCACTGCGGC
>MNWS01000036.1:482-13146 GCA_001872685.1 Fidelibacterota bacterium CG1_02_48_14 | reverse complement strand
CCACCTCCGCTACAGCAATTCGAACTCAGTCCCAAGGCGGACTTCAAACATGAATTGCTGTTTTTTTAAAACACTGCTCGCTTCCGGCATTTTTCCCGGGAAAGATTTTAAGGACGCGATGAAAGCCCCGAATATCCGGAATTTATCCTTTGCAACGACTTTTCTGTCTGAGCCGGACGGGAAAGCCTGGGGCTCTTAAAACGAAGAACACACCGCCTCGGCGGAGCCTCCGGCGAGGCCCTAACCCCTCTCGAGAGGGGAATCCTTTTGAGGTATATTTTTCATCGGCGCTCTCTGCGTCCCTGCGGGAGAAATATTTTATACTGTCTTAAAGATGTATTTTAGACAGTCAACTTGCCTTGCAGACGAAACGATCGATTGGTAGTACTTCACTTATGACATTTTTATTTCACCCTGACCCGGCTCCAATTCGCCCTTACTTGAGATAGCCGCTTTACTATATTTGCGCCATGAAATCCAGATGGCAAACCAGAAACGGACCTCTCAAAGGTCTCAGGAGTTGTTACCCGTAAGTGGATCCGACTCTCATCGCCATTGCTATTCTGACCCTCGTATTATTATCAGCACTCCTATTCGAGTGGTACCTGCATCAACAAAGTCTGCACAGCATTCCGATTCGCGTCCATGTCAATGGCACCCGGGGCAAATCGAGCGTGACTCGTCTCATCGCCGCCGGATTACGGGCAGGTGGATTGAGTACGCTGGGGAAGACCACCGGCTCTGACCCGCGCATTCTCGACCTGTATGGCAAGGACCGAAAAATCGTACGGTTGCGCAGTGCCAGTATTGGTGAACAAATTCATTTTCTGCGCTATTTCTCAAAGTTCAAACCCCAGGCCGTGGTGCTGGAATGCATGGCGGTTCAACCCCAACTCCAATGGGTCACCGAACACTTGATCGTAAAATCCACCCACAGCGTGATCACCAACGCCCGGATGGACCACATTGAGGAGATGGGTTACAAGCTGGAGGACATTGCCAAATCTCTCAGCAACACGGTTCCGTTCAAGGGTCGGGTGTTTACTGCCGAAGTGGCCATGTTGCCCGTATTTCAGCAGGTTGCTCATGAACGCGGCTCGGAAATTCATCCAGTGACAGGGGAGATGGTGAAATTCGAAGAGATGCAAGGCTTTACCTACATCGAACACCAGGAAAATGTGGCATTAGCACTGGAAGTTTGTCAGGCATTGGGAGTGGATCGTGAGACGGCATTAAACGGAATGCGTCATGCCACACCGGATCCCGGAGCATTGAAAATATGGTATCTGACCCAGGATAACCGGACGGTGAGTTTCGTCATCGCCTTTGCCGCTAATGATCCCGATTCCACCCTGAACATCTGGCATAAAATCAAAAATTATCCCGGACTTGAATACGATAAGGTCGCCGTTTTTCTGAATACCCGATCGGACCGGATTTCACGCACCAGTCAACTTTTAGAGCTGGTATTGAAGGACATTAAACCGGACTTTTTAATCGTGCGGGGGGATAGTCTTGACCGCTACAAAAAAGATTATTTTGACAAAATGTCCTGGCCAATACAGACATTTGCGGAGAATACGAACCCTGCAAAGGTGGCGGAGGCATTGGTTACTTTTCCTGATAAAACATTACTCTATGGGATCGGGAATATTGTGGGAAGTGGATTTGACATACTGGATGAAGCACGGAAGTTCAAGAGGGCGCTGTGATTGAAATTGCCATCGGGTTAGGAATTGTTTTATCGCTGTGGCTGGCGGAATGGCTGGGGGTCACGGCGGGTGGTATCATCGTACCTGGCTATATCGGGATGTATATGCACGAGCCCATGCGGGTTGTCGCGACTTTTCTCATAAGTCTTTTGGTTTGGGGAATGGTCCAGGGTCTCTCAAAATATTTACTGATCTACGGTCGGCGCAGATTGGTGCTCTCGCTCCTATTGGGATTTTTCATGGGCTATATCTCCAGAAATTATATCGCCGCCAATGTGGAGGTCTATAATCTGGATTTCTATACCATCGGTTATATCATTCCCGGATTGATTGCCAGTTGGATGGATCGTCAGGGACCGGTGCGGACCATCAGCGTAATTTTGATTGTGGCGACGATCGTTCAGCTTTCGGTGATGCTGCTCAGCAATGGAGCGCTCCATGTTTAAGCCGGCGATTCAACAAACCTGGGTGTTGGTGACTATGGCCGTGCTGGCGGTGGTGTTGTTTTATTCCGCAAGTGCCATTCAGGTGGAGCATGTGGCTGGTGATTATGATCTGAAAATAAAAGCCGCAGAGCGGATGACGCATGCAATGACCATTCTGAAAAATGTACGGATGGCGGAGGCGGTCTTTATCGACGATGTGAACGATCCCAACCACACCGGCTTGATTGGTCGTCAGTCCAGTTTTATCACCACGGACGAAGGTGATCTTGATTCGAAAATTTCTGTCCTCGATCCCAATGTCGCCGCCATGATGGTACAATTGCTCCGGCAAGCCGGCGCTCAATCTGGTGATACCATTGCCATTACAATGACCGGTTCAATGCCCGGCGCTAATCTGGCGGTTTATTGCGCCATCGAGGAGCTCAAGCTGGTACCCATCATCATGTCCAGCCTGGGGGCATCCCAGTGGGGTGCGAATGATGAGAATTTCACCTGGTTGGATATGGAAAAAACGCTGCTGGACAGTGGCATCATCAGCTTCCACTCCAGTGGAGCCAGCATTGGTGGAGGCAGCGATATTGGCCGCAGACTTTCGCCCCTGGGGCGTGACCTGATTCAGCAGGCGATCACCCGAAATAATATTCCCGAATTGGAGGGTGTTGATCTGGAAGATGCGATTCAACTGCGCATGGCCTTTTTTGCATCACACCTGCCCCTTTCTCATTACAAAGCTTACATCAATGTCGGCGGTGGTGCGGCAGCTCTGGGTAGTCGCCTCACCGATCGCCTGATTCCGGCCGGACTGACAACCCGGATGGATTTTGATCAATTCCCGACTGACGGCACCTTGGTACAGTTTGGCCAGAAGCGCGTCCCGATTTTGCATGTACTCAACATCCGGGAATTCTTTAATCTTTTTGGTTATCCCTACGCGGCGGTGCCACCGCCAGCTATCGGAAGCAGCGAACTCTACGCGAGTACGCGTTATAGCAAGACGGCCACGGCTGTGGCATTAATATTGATCATGGGTATGGTGGTTGGCGTGGGCATTAAAAGCAAACGCATGATTCGCCATCATTTACAGGAGCATGAACCGGATTCTTATGTTTAGAAAAACGATTGTACTCAGTTTGATCATGGGCTCGCTGGTGACGTTATCAGCGGAATTACTCAAACCTGTCGACAGCGACCAACGCGAAATTTTGACCATTTCCGGCAAGCGGTGGACCTACTATACCCTGTATCGTGAAACCATTTCCTTTGACGTCACGGGACCCATGCGTCTGAAAATGTATTCCCGGGTTACATCTCCCACGAAAACGGCTGAGTATGTTGCGTTCGGCTTTGGGATACAGGTTGACAAACAGGACGCTTACGCAGTCACGCACAAGCAAAAATTGTCCAGCGGTGTGAAATCGCAACAACATCCGAATCACTTTTATTCACATGCGGCCAAAGATTTTTTCACTGTTCCGGAGGGGCAGCACACCATCAAACTGGTTCCCAATCCGGAGGGTGAACCGGTAATCATTCGCGTTTTGGAGGATTTGACCTCCAGCGCCGGGAAAAAACTACGCCTGGTGCCTTTGGTGAAACAAGACCCGGTTAAAATCAGGGTAGCCGGATCAGCTCTGTCCTATTATGAATTAACGCCCGGGGAAGACCTGCAACTTTCTGTGAATGGTGCCGGAACGCTGGAAACGGTGAGCCGTCTGGGATTCGAAAACTGGATGGGAAGTGAACAGGACTATCGGATTCAGGTGTGGGATGGTGGCAAGCTGCTGGGAACCTACTATTTTACCTCAGATCGTTCTGACCAATCGGAAATTGATGGTCACAAGGAACTGGTTCCGGGGAAATGGCGGAGTTGCCGTATTTCGTTGCCGGCGGGTAACCATAAACTCAAAATTCGTCTATTAGACAAAGAGCGACAAGCCTTTGTCAGGTTTGCGTTGATCACAAAATGAAGTTTATTCGTCTGATATTGGTTGGCCTGTTTACAGTCGGAATGCTGCCGGCCCAGACGATTCTTCAGCGCCTGGCGGCCCCGGTGAAATTTCAGTGGGGAGTTGAGCCCGAATACCAAAGCAATCCGCTGAATTTCAGTCAACTCGAGCAGGATTCCATCGCCAACAATCCTGCCATTCTGGGATCTGCCAGGACGATAGATTCCGGTGTTCTTACCGGAGTACTGAAAATTTACTATGAACCGCGACTGTTTGGCGATTACGCCACCCGTATCACGATTTTCAGTTTTTACCATTATTACACCAGCATGTCCGATAAAAATTACGCCAGTGTGAACATCAATCTGGTTCAACCACTCGGGAATTGGATGTATGCAAAAGCCGGCTATAGTGTTGTCCCGTCATATTACCTGAGACATTATCGGGATGCGGACGATCAATCCGGCAACACGCGCTACGCCTGTACCTACTCAACTGACAAAATTTGGGCTGCATTCGAGCACCGTATTGGGAAAAAGTTTACAGCGGAATACCGGGGGCAAACGCGTGTTCAGTATTACAATCCGCACTTTACCGAGTACGACATGCGCATACGGGAAGGTGCTGTGCAGCTTGGTTACGCACCTTCGAAACGGTGGAATTTTAACCTGACAGGGTTGTACGGCTGGGCGCAGGATATAAATGACCTTGATCCCCAAAACCGCTCCTACCGCAATCTGGAACTCACGCCGGGGCTGGCTTATAGCTGGCCGAAGGGCTTTTTGCACCGGATGTCACTGGAAATGGCGTTTCGGCAGCGGGATTATCTCAGTGAGGAAGAAAATGACCCGCTTCACAACGGTCGAGGTCAGTCAGAAACAGAACTGAATGTGACACTTTACCCCCGGACGACTGGCAGCTTCGACTGGTTTGTTTACGGTGGTTATCGTCATCGCGAAGTGGAATCCGATTTCCAACATACGATTGATTTGAAGTCATTTACCCGTTGGGAGCTCGGGCTGCGCGTAACATTTGACACGATCTGGGATATTTATCTCTAGACCAAGCGTCTTTAAGAAATTGTAAATATTAAACCTCATCATTTTTGGATTAGATTCGACAATGAGTATTAGCAACATTTTTCGGCAAAAATTTATGAAAAAAAATATCACTGTCAGAATTTCTCTGATGACCCTCTCCATCGCTGTAATCCTGGGTAGCTGTGTGACGCCCAACGATCCCATTCGTATCCAAACTGAGATTTTGCTGACGCAGGTTGACCAGTTGAATACCATTGGATATGCCCGGGATATTTTTATGTCAGATTCACTGATGTTCGTGGCGGCGTCCCAGGCAGGGGGTCAGATTTGGACCCAGCGGAATGGGGAATGGGGTATGCGGTACCAGCGGGAATTCAGTACGGCGGAACTTGAGTTGGTGCGCTATGACGCGATTAACCGGCTCTGGATGACAGCGGACAAGCGCTCGGGATATGTTCTGGCAATGGACAGCACTCAGTTGGGACCCGACCCGGCTTTTCCCCTGCAACAATTTTCAGACTCGAATACGCAAGATTTTGTCTTCGATTCGGCACCGGACTCCCTTGCTGTGTGGCTGGCCGATCTGGATGGATCAGACGGATTTAAGTACTTCAATTTCAAACGTGGACTGGATCCATTCGGACTGCTCACCTGGGAAATCACCACAGGTGAAAAGATCAAAGTGGCTTCCTACACCGGCATGGACAAATCCGGTGATCGTCTGGGCATCGCCCGGAGTGAATTGGGTGTAGAGGTTTTTAATCTGCCGGTTCAGGCAGGTTCTCAACCGGTGATTTGGGCAGACACACCCGGTGAAGCGTTGGATGTGAATTTTTACAATGATCAACTGCTGGTAGCTGATAATTGGGCGGGTCTATTGGTGTTTCAAGTGACGGATACGACGCTGACAGAACTGGATCAATTGGCGATGAATGGCTGGGTGAAGCATATTGATTTGTGGGGTGATTACGCGTTTTTGAGTTGTGCCGGCAACGGATTATTTGTTGCCAAGCTCAGTCCTACGGATGGGAAGGTTTCCATCGATCAATCAATCCCCATCAGCTATGTTTATGATGTAACCGTTGCCGGGAACCTGTTGTATGTGGCCAGTCGCGAAGGCATCATGATTTACCAGATTGAAATGAATCCGAATGGCTGATGCGTAACCGTCTAAAGAGTCGTCTGCTTTTATGGACGCTGTTTATGACGGTTCTGTTGGGTAATGAAAATTCGGGTGAGTCCTTGCGACCTTCTGTTGATTTCCGGAAGCAAGCCAGCGCCACCACCATTCATGTCACATTCCCAACGACTCAAAATCTCTGGCAGAAGCTATTGGCTGATCCGGAAGGTTATGCCACGTTTGGGTATGGCTTTGCGTTTGGACCGGGTGATCCGGCGTATCCAGCCTACACGGTTCTGGTTCCCATACCGCTGGATGTTCATTCCAAACCGACAGTCTCGATTCTGAACCAGACGACGAAAAAATTGCAGCCTATTCCGATTCCCCGGACACCTGTCCTGCGCCAGGAAGTACAGACCAAAGCGCCAATCGAAATTTCGCCAGAGTTGAACGATCCCATCGTCGAAAAAAACTGGTTCAGCATTGGTGACCCTGTCCGGATGGGTGATCAAAATATTCTGCCCATCACGATTTTCCCGTTGGAGCCAGGTGGTACCGGCAGTTTGACATTATTAACAGAGATTGAATTAAGTCTTCCGGCGGGAGCACCGATCAGTGAAAATCCTGATCATGCCTTGCTACGCATCGTGCCCACTCCGGACGGTGTTTTTCAACAACTCGGGGCGTACCTCATCATCACGCCACCGGCTTTTCAGCCCTATTTGGCGAACTTTATCGCCTGGAAAGAGCGCATGGGCCACCCCGTCACTGTGGTTACGACGAGTCAGTTTTCGCCGCTTACTGCTGAATCCATTCGTGCATATATCCAAAATGCCTACCTGACGTGGGACACACCACCTCGCTATGTTTTGCTGATCGGGGATAATGACCAGGGTATGCCAACTTTCGTCGTTCAAAGTCCTGAGGGATTAAACCGAGTGACCGACCACCCCTACTCGATGCTGACGGGAGATGACGATTTCCCGGAGCTGTTGGTTGGGCGTTTATCAGTGGATTCCTTTTACGAAACCTCGGTCGTTACCTCAAAGATTATTCGGTATGAGAGCAATCCCTGGATGGATTCCAGTGATTGGTTTAAAAAAGGACTCATGCTGTGTACGACCATTGGTGCGGCATCCACGGCTCAGGTGAAAAATTGGGTGAGACGGAAAATGCTTGAGAAGGGATTTTCTCGTGTGGACACGGTTTACGCGCCGGAGGAAAACAGATTAATCAAAATCACCACCCCCATAAATGCCGGTGTCGGGTTTATCAATTATCGCGGTTATGGCTATTACGGGGGATGGGCTGGTCCCGATTTCAATTCTGGCAATATTGATCAACTTAATAATGGCTGGCGATTACCAATCGTGACTTCGATTGTTTGTGGTGGCGGGAATTTCGCGGCACCTGATGACCCCTGTTTTGGTGAAAAATGGATTCGTGCGGGAACGACCAGCGCTCCCAAGGGCGCTGTCGCATTTTTTGGTCCGAGCGAATTGTATACCCACGTCATGTTCAACAATGCGATCGACATTGGCATTTACCACGCCATTTTTGATGAGGGCATTACCGAATTGGGGGAAGCGCTGTGGCAAGGGAAACTTGAGTTGTGGCGGAATTACCACCAGACGGGTTCTCCCCCCTTTGGACAAACGCCGGAATATTATTTCCATATTTATAACCTTCTTGGGGATCCCGGGATGAATGTCTGGACCGACACACCGGCGGAAATTACTGTGTCACACCCGGCGAATCTGCAATTTGGGGACCGCTCCATTTCTGTACATGTCACCAATGCGGAAGGGCAGCCGGTTCAGGGCGCATTCGTCTTCGTGAAAAATGTTACCAATGCACTGGGCTATGAAACCGACGTGTACGGGAATGTGACTTTGCCGGTGGTGGTTGATGGCAGTTCGATTGATCTCACGGTGACAGGGAAAAATCTCAGACCTTACCTTGAGACGATTACCATTGATCAGACACCCCATGCTCTGGCGATTACCGACATTCAATGGAATGGTAATGAGCCTATTGTCGCCGGTCAATCCATCACACCGACGCTCACACTGGAGGGTGGATCAGCGAATCTATCGGATGTCGAAATCACTCTGGAGTGCAACAGCCCCTGGGCGTTTGTAACCCAGGGTCAGACGATTATCCCGGAGCTGGACGCAGGTGAATTGGCTCAGATTCAGACCGGGTTAGTACTCACCACCGACGCACTCACACCGGACTCAACGCTGGTCTTTGCCCAATTGTTTATTAACACCGGGACGGAAAATTGGTCACTGGAATTGCCCCTCCTCATTCATGGACCCAGGTTGGTTTTCCTACCGGTTGAAATCACATTTGGAAATGCGTCGCCCGGCGATTCTGTTACCTGTCATTTTTCGATTGCCAATTTCGGTTCGGCTTCAGCGTCCGCCGGGGTCGGTGAAATCAGGGTATCTGATGGCATCCAATGTTCTGAAACAACGCTGAATTGGAATGACATCAGTCCGGGTGAGCAATTCACAACGAACCAATCCATCAGCCTTGTTTTCAGCGAAACAATGTTCCCCGGAGACACCCCGGAAATTGATCTGATTACCGCAACCGACACACTGCGGCAGGTTTTACACCTGCGTTCACCGGGTCCTTTTGATCCATCCGTGACGGACAATTATGGTTATCGCGTTTTCGGCAGTGAAGATCTGGCTTATACGAAAGCACCAACCTTTAATTGGTATGAAATTGATCGTCTGAATACCGGACCGGGATTTCCCTTGAATATTCACGACGAAGGTGATGAGGAAGATGCGACGCTCGTCGTCCAATTGCCATTTCCGGTAAAATATTATGGTCGGGTTTACACGCAGGCAACGGTGTGTAGTAATGGTTGGGTAGCGATGGGTGTTTCTCCCGAGGTGAGTTTCCGTAACCGCACCATTCCGTCGCCAGCCGGACCGTATGCCATGATCGCGCCATTTTGGGACGACCTTTACACCTCGCCGGGTCGCGTCAGTCATTACACCGCGCCGGATTTATCGCATTATATCCTGGAATGGAAAGACATGGCAAATGCCTATTCCGGCCAGTTGGAGAGTTTTCAGGTCATTTTTTACAATGACACAACGGTGACGCCCACCGGTGATACGGAGATCAAATTTCAGTACCTGCATTATTACAATGCGGACGGTTATGAAAATTTTGCCACGATCGGGATAGAATCGCCGGATGCCACAGATGGTGTCCTCGTTTCCTACGCCAATGTGAATGATCCATCCATCCTGGGTTTGGAAGACGGTCGTGCACTGTTATTCACCACCGATCGGGGAACGAGACTACCGGCGGCTGCGATTATGGTTGACCAGACGGAATTGAACTTTACACTGAATCCCTGGGACTGGGCGGAAGATTCCATTATGATCACCAATGTGGGTGAATCGCCCCTGATGTATCATATTCAACAGGTAGAGACTGCCGCACGTAGTGGCCAATTGGGCGGAGAAATCGTCTTGCCATCAAGTCGGACGCATACAAAAACTGAAGCTGAACCGCAGGTTTCGGCACGTGATGCGATGCGAGACTCTTCGGATGCATTTGGGTATACCTGGCGCGATGAAACGGATCCGGCTTGCCCCCTCTATGACTGGGTTAATATTGAACAACCTGAGAATCTGCTGGAAAATCCAAATGATCCGGATGACGCGGTCTGGGGACCGGAACCCATCGGGTTTGAATTTTCATTCTATGATAATGGCTACAACGCGTACTGGATCAACAGTAACGGGTTCATCTCATTTTCGCCCATCACGAGTCAATCCTTCTACAATCAGCCTTTACCCAGTGTGGAAGCCCAGCCGGACATGATCGCAGCCTGGTGGGATGATCTGAATGGCGGCAGTTTCACACCGGGACAAATTTTTGTCTGGAACAATGGTATTGATAGTTCGATCGTGACCTTTAAAAATATGCCACGCTGGGGAACATCATTAACCTACACGTTCCAGATTATAATGGAAATTGGCGGCACCATGACCCTGCAGTACGGAGAGCTCCAAGGACCTACCACCAGCGCTACCATCGGTATACAAAATGCCACCTCGGACATTGGTCTGACGGTGCTATATAATAGTATTAGTAATATAGATGACCACACCATCCTACAGATTCTCCGACCAAACGGCTGGTTCATGGCTTCACAATGGAGTGGTACGCTGGCACCCGGGGAGAGTGGGAGTTTTCCGGTGCGAATTGTGACCCGGGGATTGACACCCGGTGATTACAGCATCCCCCTGCAATTGTTAAGCAACGCCAATAATGCTCCGGATATTGCCCTGAATGTGAATCTGCAAGTGGCACTGGGGACGCTGCCACCCGGCGATGTGAATCAGGATTACAGAGTAAATGTGCTGGATTTCAATCTCATGGTTGAGATGATTCTTCAGCGTGTCGCGGCGAGTCCCACCCAAATCTCAGCGGGTGATCTGCATCCGGACGGGATTATCGATGTGCTGGACCTGGTGGCCCTGTTGGATGTCATTCTGCAATAAACCGGTTTTTTTTGAATCGGTTCAATGCCAGAAGCGAGCCTCTTTTTTTTAATTTCGTTTATGTCGCGAAGCCGACATAAAAATTTCAATCTTTATAGAATTTTAAATTGTTTCGTCCCGGGGGTGGGTGGTTATGTTCACGCCGACTGGAAAACTCGAGGATGAAAATGATGAATTTAATAAACACGGATCACCGATCACCGACTACCCGGTAGTGAAATGTGAAAAAGGAGCGACGGGACTTAACATGAAGCAAATTCTACTTGGACTTTTGGTGTCCTTGCCACTGATAGCTGGAAACGAACAATTTTTATGGCCGCAAGATGGTGTGCCTGTCCGTCAGGGTGTCCATATTGAATGGCAACGCACGGGCGATGCAAATGCTGACGGCACCATGATTTTCGCCTGGTCGGATACGCGTACCGGTGATCGTGATGTTTACGCACAAAAAACAGATACCGATGGCAATACACTCTGGGGTGATACGGGCGTAAGACTTTCCAATGCGATGGGTCGCCAGGAAGATCCGGTACTCGTATCGGACGGATCCGGCGGCGCGTTTGTGGCATGGATTGATTATCGTGATGACGAGGGTGGTGATGTTTATGTTCAACATGTGACCGCAGCCGGTGAGTTATCCTGGGATGGCGGTGGTGTACCCGTTGCCGTGAACGCCGGCGCTCAGCAGACGGCGAACATGGCACGTGGGGCAGATGGTTATGCCTATGTCATTTGGTACGATAACCATCTTTCCATGGAGACAGATATTTTTGGAACGGTGATGGATCTCAGCGGACCATTGGCTGACCCTGAAACCAATGGTTTTCCGGTAATTGCAACCTCAGGTTCCCAGATTGACGCCAGTATCGAAACCAGTGGGGCTGCTGCTGTGGTCGTGTGGTCAGATACTCGCAACCCGGATAATCCGAATATTTATGGACAGCGAATTGACACGGCGTTCACACAATTGTGGGGTAGTACGGGGAAATTGATCTGCGATGACGCTGAGATTGAAGATAAGGCTAAGGTTGTTCCGGCTGACGGAAATCGGGTCGTTGTTGCCTGGAAAGATCGCCGTGAACACCAACCGGGTGATATTTATGCCCAACTTCTGGATGAAAATGGTGATGGCGTATGGGCCACCAACGGTATCGCAGTGACATCAATGGAAGCAAAACAGGAAAATGTCCGACTGAAAACCGACGGGATCAGTAATATCTACATTATCTGGGAGGATTTCCGGAATCAGCCTGAATTCGCCGATGTATATATCCAGAGTATGGATCTGAGTGGCAACATTCGTTGGCAGGCAAATGGATTACCGGTTACAGTGGAAGATTTGAAACAGGTTCAACCGCGATTAACCAGCGATGACACGGATGGTGTCTTTGTGGTCTGGCAGGATGAACGGAATGGTGGCTGGCCGGAATCAGACATTTATATCCAACATGTTGCCAGTGACGGCACCATGCTCTTCCCTGAAAACGGCCAGGCGGTGACAAATGGTGAAACCTACCAACTCTCCCCACTGGTTCGCTCCGATGGCAATAACGGCGCTTTTGTCGTATGGGGTGGACAGGAGACCGGCAGTATTGGGATAAAAGGACAGCATGTCAGCACCAGCGGAATGGTTGAATGGGGCGAACTTGGGTTGGAATTTTATTATGGAATTGACGGTGACGCTAAGAATGCCCAGGTCCTGCCATGGGGTGACCATTCATTCATGGTCATGTGGGAAGATCATCGCAAGGGGAGCCAGGGCTCATCCGCGATTGCTCAGGTGATGGATAAAACCGCCGGAATTCAGTATGCTGTAAATGGTAAAACACTCAGTCAGAATATCCAGCAAAATATTCCGCAGC
>MNWS01000036.1:0-466 GCA_001872685.1 Fidelibacterota bacterium CG1_02_48_14 | reverse complement strand
TCCAGCAAAATATTCCGCAGCTGGCACCGGATGGACAGGGTGGTGCCTACATTGGTTTCCAAGCCAATGAGGATCTCACGCTTAATCTATATGGCCAACATGTTGATGCGACACTGGAACCGACTTGGGGCGATTTTGGCGTTCGCGTTTACAGTCAGAGTTTCACGGATCAAAAATCACCACAGTTGATTGCCAGACCGACTGGCGAGCTGTACTACATCTGGGCGGAAATGCGAAATTTTTTCAATTTCGATGTTTTCGTTCAAAAATTCAACCTGGTAGGCGTACCCCAGTGGGTTGATGGTGGCGTGAGTATCGCCCCGGATGAACCGGGAGATGATGACCCGAAAGGGGCCGTGGTCATGGCCGACGGCAGCGTCGTGATTGTTTGGGAAGCGGGTCCCAGTTTTGAAGATTTAAACTTGTACGCGTCCAAAGTAAATCCGGATGGGACCATTGCCTGGCG
>MNWS01000057.1:12924-13016 GCA_001872685.1 Fidelibacterota bacterium CG1_02_48_14 | reverse complement strand
TTGGAGCAGAATTATAACAATGAGAATTATAAGAGCGGTAATGTGTCGGGCTGAGATACTCAACCGGGTAAACATATTTTTCAATCAATACT
>MNWS01000057.1:0-12897 GCA_001872685.1 Fidelibacterota bacterium CG1_02_48_14 | reverse complement strand
ATTACCCCAATCTTCCGGCGCGTAATATATCTGAGACTTCAGGTGAGTCAATATGGGTGGTGGTCTTCCGGGGTTAACCTTTGATACAAAGTTTCTCAAATCTTCGGAGATTTTTCAAGTTCCCGAGTGTTAACAATACATCGTCAGTTGCTAATTGATATGTCGGATCGGGGTTGAATTGTGTTGCGCCACCGGGCTTGGTAATGGCAGTGACAATCAGGTTATATTGTTTACGAAGATCCAGGTCAACAAGCGATTTTCCTTCAGCACCGGAGCCGGACTGGATGGTGATCGTTTCCATGGTGAAATCGACTTTCGTGCGATGCGTTGCCACTTCCACGAACTCCACGACGCCGGGTTTGATCGCCATCCTTGCCATTTTATGCCCGGCAGTTTCGTAAGGGTTGATCACTTTGTCCGCCCCAACTCTCAGTAATTTGCTGGTGGTTGCCGCCTCCATGGATCGCGCCAAAATGTACAGATGCTTATTCAGAGATCGGGCGGTGAGTGTGAGGAAGAGATTTTCAGCGTCATTTGCCAATACGGCGATGAGTCCCCGTGCCTGTTCGATACCGGCCTGATGCAGGACGTCGTCACGGGTGGCATCTCCTTCGATAAACAGGTGATTCAGATTGTTGATGATCTCCAACTTTTCCGGATTTGTTTCGATAATGACAAAAGGAACCTGCTCCACAGCGAATTCATTTGCCACCGCGCGTCCCATGCGACCAAACCCGCAAAGAATGTAGTGATCGGATAGATTTTTAATGGAATTGTCCATACGAATTCTCCTGAGGCGGCTAAAATTAACCATTTGCTGAGCGATTTGACCGACGATTAGAAAGAACATACCCACACCGGCTACCATTATAAAAATGGTCCAGACCTGGCTGGGGCGTGATAGCTGCCAGACTTCGCGAAATCCGACGGTGGTAATCGTATTCATGGTCATGTAAAAGGCGTTGAACCAACTCACCTGATCCAGAATTACGTAGCCGGTAGCACCCACCAGCGAAAGTGTGGCGAGGAGGATTAGCGAAGTGACAATTCGGCGATCAATCATTTTCAGGCAAGTCCGGTTTTAGTCTGAAATCAGTATTACCCATCATCTATTATTTTCTCGCTGGACACTCACATTTTTATTGGAGAACCGCCGGGTCAAGGTCACGGAATCCCAGCGAATGCTTTGTGAGGTATCACCTTCTCGAAAATAGCTAATGTCTGGCAAACCTGCTAAGCAATTTGCCGGATGTCTGCCTGATTATTATTGTTCCTTTCGGACTACCTTCCTTTGCGGAAGCTGGCTTTTCGTGTAAATTGCCCCGGTGCCGGCGGTTGACCAGGCACAATATTTTGGAAAAATTTAAAGGAGACATGCCAATGTCTAAAATAATCGAAGTTTTGGGGCGCGAGGTACTGGATTCACGGGGAAATCCCACCGTTGAAGTTGATGTTGTACTTGAGAGCGGGGCGTTTGGGCGGGCTGCGGTGCCATCGGGCGCGTCCACAGGCGAACATGAGGCTGTGGAATTGCGAGATGGGGACAGCAATCGCTATTTGGGTAAAGGTGTTTTGAAGGCTGTGCAAAATGTGAATGATATCCTGGCCAGGGCAGTCATTGGCATGGAGGCTGTTGAGCAACGGCTAATTGATGAAAAGATGATCGCCGTGGATGGCACACCCACCAAAGCCAAATTAGGCGCGAATGCGATATTGGGTGTTTCGCTGGCCACCGCAAAAGCTGCAGCAATGGATTTTGACCTGACATTGTACGAATATCTGGGAGGGGATGAAGCGACGCTTTTGCCCGTTCCCATGATGAACATTTTAAACGGTGGTAGTCATGCCGACAACAATGTGGATTTTCAGGAATTCATGATTTTCCCGGTAGGCGCGGAGAGTTTTGCGGAAGCGCTGCAAATGGGCGTTGAAACTTTTCATCATCTGAAGTCGGTACTTAAAAAGCGTGGATTGAACACTGCCGTGGGTGATGAGGGCGGATTTGCACCCAATCTGCGGAGTAATGAAGAAGCCATTGAAGTGATTCTGGCGGCGATTGATAAAACCGGCTACAAACTTGGTGACCAATTGGCAATCGCTATGGACCCGGCCTCCAGCGAGTTTTACGATAAAAAATCAGGTCTGTATATACTCGCGAGCGAAGGTAAAAAGTTGACTTCGGAAGAGATGGTGGACTTTTACGCGGATTGGGTAAAAAAATACCCGATTCTCAGCCTGGAAGACGGGTTAGACGAGAACGATTGGGATGGCTGGGTGAAGCTGTATGCGACACTCGGTAACAAAATTCAATTGGTTGGTGATGATTTGACGGTTACCAATCCGATTCGTCTGAAAAAGGCTATCGAGTTAAAAGCGATGAACTCAATCCTGATTAAGTTGAATCAAATCGGCACTTTAACCGAGACCATGGACACGATCAAGCTTGCCCATGAAAATGGAATGACGTGTGTGGTTTCGCATCGTTCCGGCGAGACAGAAGATACCACCATTGCAGACTTTACGGTTGCCATGCAGACGGGACAGATCAAAAGCGGTTCCGCATCGCGTACAGACCGAATCGCCAAATATAATCAGCTACTGCGGATTGAAGAGGAATTGGGCGATGAAGCTACATTCGCTGGTCGTTTGGCATTAAACCCTAACAGCAATTTGTTCAGCTAAAAAATGGCTGGAGCCCGACGCAAATCACCCCCCCGGGTCACCCGAAATTCAGCAAGCTGGTTGCGGGGGCGATTGCTGTGGGTACTAATTGGCATATTGGGCTTGTTATTGGTACAGGTTTTTGTTTTACAGGATGAAGGCCTGTACCGTCTTTTCCAGTTGAAGTCCCAGGTGAGGGCAGCTGAGTCGCGTATTGAAGCTCTGAAGGTCGAAAATGATAAATTGGAGGCTGAGCGTCAGCGGCTGCTGGATGATCCGGAATATTTAGAACAGGTTGCCAGAGAGAAATATCGTATGGCCAAACCAGGTGAAAAAGTTTATCGCGTTGTGATCGAAACTAAAAAAGAGCAATAATATTGAAGACTCGGGTGCTGATTTTAGCACTCACCAGTTACCTACTGGCTGAGTCGCCCGATTCACTCAGCGTGAATATTATTCGTGATAATCTCAGCGCTGAAAGTAGCGCGACGGTATTTTTTGAGCGTCCTGTTGGTTCGCTACTCACCTCTTTCGAAAATTACTTTGACTACAAGTGGTACGAGAGCTCCAGAGCTATCTTGACAGGACAAAATTATGCTGTCGAAAATCGTCTTTCCTGGACGATTGGGTCACACAGACCGGAAAAGCTGAATTGGTCAAGTCGTGCAGAGAGTAACGTCTACCTTGATCGGCGGACCCGATTGGGTGGTGATTTAGAGAATCATGCCGTCCTGAGTGGTCTTTCTTTCAAAAATGACCAATTGGGGGAATACCGCTTGTTGGCAGGTGTCCGGCAGGAGAAGCGCTACAAACGGAGCGCCAGTGCGAAAACGGTGGAATTTTTTCAAGCAGGTGATTGGCTGACTCACCAACAGCTAATCCATACACAAGTCGGTATCACGGAAGATTATTTTGAAAACTGGCGTAATTTCAGACATCAAGCAGCGACTGTTTATCAGCATCGTTTTGCAGAAAACGCCCGTATGGAATCACAATTAAGCTGGCTTAATAAAAGCTACAAGTTCTTTACCGATTCCACCGGCTCGACGCAGCAACGCGACATCATGGATTTGGCATGGCAGAACCGATTTGAATACCGTATCGGGCAATCATCAAGGATTTCTTATGTCCTGAACTGGAAAGATATAAGTTCGACCACCGCTAACGCACGAGTACTCCCGGAAATGACTGACACCACCATTCAGTCAACAAACTCAACCCTGTCTCTTCAAAATATCGTGAGCTTTTTCTGGTCATCACCAAATGTCCAGGCAGGTTCCGGTTTGGAAATCACGACAACACAGCAACGATATTACATCGATTTTGCGCAGAATTATTATCGACTGAATGCCTATGCTACAACCCCGGGTTGGATATTGGCTGATTCAACGCACTGGGATTTTCAACTAGCTCGGCTAAAGTACGACACACCTGACACGAATAATTATGATGACCGTGACGAAGTGCGATTTAATACCAAAGCTGGCTTGATCTGGGTTGACTTTCCATACGCCCGGCTTGAGGTGACGGCATTAATTCAACTGCATCATCTCGTTTATTTGTCTTCCCGGAAAAGTGGCGAAAATTACTGGAATCGGACGTTTGGGCTTCAGTCGCTCTATTCATGGTCACGCCATGTCTGGCGGTCCAGATTGCGATTGGTCTTACAGGCAAATTATTACGATTATGATTATGATGAGTTGTTCACCGCTAGCGGACAACCTTTACGTAGCTTCATGCATCGCTCTTTACTGGTAGAGGAGCGGGTACATCGGCGGCTCACCGGGCATTGGTCAGTCCAGGGAGAATTTAGTTACAAATGGGAAGATGATGGCCGACTGGACTGGGAACGGTTTTTGGAAGAGGTTGTGGCTGAGCGACAGGTGCAACTTGTGACATTTACAACGCGTTACGAGCGTAATTTTTGGGAAATATGGATGGGCTATTCACATAAATCTCGAACGACCAGATACCTGCAATCGGGACCGGTAAATTCTAATGCAGATTGGTTGGGGCAGGGTCCGGTAGCGGGATTCGAGTGGCGCCAAACCCGGAAGATAGGGTGGCAGGCTTCTCTGGATTATCTCAAAGTGACTGAGGGCGACAAAAAGTACACGCTCCCTCGATTTTCTTTACGTGGACTGCTCCGTTTTTAGCTGTTAGACCTTGCCTAAATGTGTTCCATCGCATATAATAGCCGAGATTTATTACCTATTGTTGAACGGGTTGAGGCGAAATTTTGGTTTGTTGATGAGTGCGTTTATATGATGGAGCTGTCGCTTGATCAGTTATGAATATTTATCGGGGTGTAAACATGGAATTAACTCACTCAATTTCTGAACGGTTTCAGAAGAGATTCAGGAAGCTGGCCTGGCTTTCGGAATATGGCGACCTCGTGATGCTGGTGCTGCTATTTTTGGTACTTCTTTACACGATCACCTGGGCTTCGGATAAAAATATCTACCGGGGGGTGGACTATCTGGTTGGGAATGGATTCGACGAGCTACAGTCATTTTGCGAAGCAGAGCTTGATCCGGAGGACTATACGCTTGAACGCCATGAAGCTGAAATTTTACTTCATCTACCTACCGATCGTTGGTTTGAACCAAGTGGGACTAAAATCCGCAGCGAGAGAAGAATTCCTATCCAGCGCCTTGCCCGAAAAATCAGTGAATTGCGCCTGTTCACTGTCCCTAGTGACCGCGTTACCCAAGCTCTGTTGACATCGGGCCGCAGTCAGGATAACGCGATCCATATTCAACTCAAAATTGCAGATTTTACCGGGAAAAATAACTCAACGGGTACTCAGAAAACCGAGAACCTTCTTCGGGCTCGGGCGAAACAGTTGAGTATGGCATTGAACGAATCAATGGTTATTCAAGATTACATATTTGAAGTGGATGAAAGCGCTCGTAAAGCCGAATCTGCATGGGTTGAAGATGCTCATGTTGGAACAATCCACGGGAAAAATGAATTAACGATGCTCATTTCAGCGTCAATCTCAAAAGATTAGACTTTCTTCGGGGGTTATCCCCGAAATTGATCAGTTAGATATACCTAAAAATTGGGAGATCATTCACGGGAGCGCAAACCCCTGAATTCTGTTTTGACAGTATTTAGTCCAAAACGGTGTAAAATATTTAAGCAGATTGCGATGATTGCCATTGGCTGTGGTTTGTCCATTCCAGTCAGAGCTGCTTTCGAAACTGGTGTAACTGATGCAAAAATATTAGCCGCCGGAAATGTTCGGGCTATTATGAATCGATTTGGTAATCCCGCATTGTTGCAACCCGACGGAAACACACGAATTGGAATGACAGGTTCGATTTACCTGACTGAATTGGGGATTTGGGGATCTACCCTGACTGCCGAAAGTGCTTTTCGGAACCGGCCCTATAGTCTGACAGGGACCTTTTATGGCGATGAAGTTTATGGTGAGTATGCTGTAAGTGTTGCCAGCGGTCATCAGTTGTACTCAACTGTTGACTTGGGGATAGCGCTGGAATTACGAAACCTGTCCATTCAAAATTATGGCAATTATACCGGTGGTGGTCTGACAATCGGCGCGGTATTTCGTATGACTCAGGCACTTGCCCTGGGTATTTCATGGCAAAATGTTGTTCAAAAACCATTGGTTTCGAAGGTACCAGAACCGGAATTGTTTTGTGTCGGATTAAAATATTCCAACGAAGTTCTCGATTTTATGGCAGGCATGGAGAAGGATGCCCAACTTCCGATTAATCTGCAGATAGGCGCGCTGTCAACCTGGTCTGACTGGTGGCGTATAGCGGTTGGCTATGAATCAGCAGCCAATAGTTACGCAATTGGCACGACTATCCTCTGGTCACACTGGGAAATGAGTTATGCCTGGCAATGGCGAGCACAATTGCCACCCCGTCAAATGTTTTCACTTTACTATTCATTCTAATTTGTTTGGGGCAGCAACCCATGCGCAAATTTCTCCTCGTATGCTATTTTTCATCGATGTTTTCTATTGTCTTTGCTCAATTGGAAAGCTGGTCCGGATGGGCCGAACTTGATTCCGATCAACAGATCGCGCTGCTGGACGAAATGAATGAGTGGCTGGATCATCCACTCCATGTTCGCTCAGTGACTTGGTCTAACCTCAACGATTTACCCATAAGTGCAACCAGCCGAGATCGAATTTGGACGATGATCAAGAGCGAGCCAAATCTCACCCTCCAGGATGTCCTAAAATCACTGGACTCAGCCAGTTGGGATTATGCAGTTTTGTCAGCAGTCGTTACGGATAACAAAATCGCTCCACGGCAACATTACCGACTCAGAATTATAAATGGTGCTGGGAAAAACGACCAACAGTATCGGCAAACACTGAGTGCCAGGGTAAACCAATTTCAGATCCTGGGGCTGGTGCAACGTCAAGCGGGAGATGATTCGTTTTTACAGACACTTTCGGGAGGGCTATTACACGAATCCCCAGATGCAACGAGGCGCATCTATCTGGGCAATTATCGACTCGATTTTGGACTGGGGTTGGCGATTCGTCAAAGCGCATTTGTATCGGGCAACAGTTTGAGTCAGATTCTTCCCAGCATCAAACAACGGGTAAAGCTTCATCAATCAGCCCAGAATTATGGGTATTTCAGAGGTATTGCCTATCAAAAAAAATATCAGCACGACACTTTCCAGGTTCTGGCATTTTTCAGCCAGATGCCAATTCGAGGAAAAATGGAGGGGAGTACTTTTCGTCCTTATCCAGCGTCCCAGTCGGAGGATTTACTGTTTCGGACCGAAACCACTTTTGGAACCAGTCTGATTTATCGAAACGAGAAAAATACTGTCGTTCAGGCTGGGATACTGGCGGATCAATTGGCTTCGGCGTGGCGATTCCCGATCGAAATTGACCTGACCCAAACGATTGGACATTTAATGCTAACCTATGGGAGCGGGTGGTCCGGTGGTGATACACTGGTCCAGATTGCGGGTCTACAGCTTGATGGAAAAACGGTTAGGACTGCTTTAAGCTTTTGGCACCTGGGGTGGATCGGGAAGTCTGTTTATCGTTTATCGGCACCGAATTCCGCCATGGAAAGGGAGAATACTCAAGGGGCATCAATGGGGTTCCATATTCAAGTACAGCCCGGAATGTATCTGGATATTTCGTCCTGGTTCCATAAGCCGGTGGTGCTTATGGGTTTGGCGGAGAATGGGTGGAAACAAGGTTTCTCACTTCGGTTGACCTGGCGGCAAGGCAATGTGTTTTGGCGGCTCCAGAAGTCAGAAACTGTCACTGAGAGTCACAAAATCAGTGTTCAGTTTACTCAGCATCACGAGAAATCTTTCGTTTTGAATGAAGTATTTAAGATTACCAGAACGGGTGACCAAATCGGTGGTATGGCCGGATTGAGATGGCAGCACAAATTGGAAAAATGGCAGACGGTATTGGGGGTGGCCCGGTTTGTTGCCGAAGATTTTACCGTTCGCCAGTATGCTTATGAATCTGATGTAACCAATGCATTTAGCGTCCCCTTGTACTATGGCAATGGTGCGCGAATGTATCTGCTGGAACGTTTCAAGGGTCCATTCTGGTCAATGGAGTTCAAGGTCGGCCAATGGCGTGAATATCGTGCTGACGGGACCTCGAACAAATTCGACGGAACGCTTCAGTTGTCAATTGTCTTATGAGGGACCGCCCAATAAATTAGCGGTCTCTATGATTCGCCAAAATACGACCCTGTCTCTAGCACTCCTGTTCCTGATTCCGATATTAAGCTTAGGTGAAACGCAACAAACTGAGGTTGTTTTTGAGCGATATAGCTCTGGCACATACCTCAAGCCCATTCCCGTTTACCAGGTTGCTCAGCTCAATTATATCGCTGTGATGGATCTGGCTGGTGCCTTTGAGGTGAATGTGTTCGAAAATGCTCAGGTTCGGAAAAAAGTATTTCGACTAAATAATCTCAAAATCAAACTCAGCGCTTATACACACTATGTGATGATTGATGAGCGCGTAATTCAGATGCCTCACCCTGCAATCTACCAAAATGAAGATATTTATCTGCCACTGGCTGCGTTTTCAGAAATCCTCAAACACGAAAAAATCGTTCGGAATTTTCACCTGATCCGGGGCGTCCCCCAAACCATCCCGGAAATCCAACAACCGGCCGCAAGTATTTATAATATCAATAATGTACAAATCGTGGAACGCGCCAATGGCGTTATGATTCGCATTCAAACAGCCAAATCATTTCGTGAAGCGAGTGTCAAAGCCTGGCTAAATCGCAAGGAATGGTTGTATATCACAATCCCCGGGGGTCAGATAGATGTTGTGAACTTCAAGGAACCACCCTTCCCGAATGACGGAACGCTGAGGAAAATGGTCGTCAATCAGCTGGACGATGTCGTTCAACTGTCGTTCCGTATCGCGGGCGATGTGGAAAGTGTCGATGTTTTATACGGTGATTATCCGGCTGAGGTCATTGTAAATCTGCGAAAACCATACACGATCGATAGTCGTCATTTACTCAATAAAGAGCGGGAAAAATGGCGCATTGATAAAATTGTTTTGGATGCGGGTCATGGCGGGAAGGATTCCGGGACGATCTCCCCGGGCGGTTTGCAGGAGAAGGATGTTGCCTTGGATGTTGTTCAACGGCTGGGGAAATTGATCCAGGAACGCACGGATGTGCAGGTCGTCTATACCCGCAACAGTGATGTGTTTATTCCCTTGTGGGAGCGTACGAAAATCGCCAACGAAGCGGGTGGTAAACTGTTTGTCAGCGTTCACGTGAATGCGTCAAAAAATCGTTCAGCCTCTGGATTTGAAACCTTTTTACTGCGGCCAGGGAAATCCCAGGAAGCGATTGAGGTGGCGGAGTTGGAAAATTCAGCGGTTCGGTTAGAAGAAGATCAGACGCGTTACGGTGATTTATCCAGTCAACAACTCATTTTAGCGACGATGGCCCAGAGTGCGTTCATGCGTAATTCAGAGACATTAGCAGCGCAAATTCAGGAAGAGTTCGACAAGGAATTGCAGGGTGTTAACCGGGGTGTGAAGCAGGCTGGTTTCATCGTTTTAATTGGTGCGAGCATGCCGAATGTGCTGGTAGAGCTCGGTTTTCTCAGTAATTCCCGTGATGAATCGCGATTGAAACGCGCGTCGTACCGCCAGAAAGCGGCTGAAGCAATTTTTCAGGCACTGATAAAATACAAAACCAGACATGAAACATTGATCTCAGCAGGATGAACCAACTCTCAGAAAACCCAATCGGCATTTTTGACTCCGGCTTAGGCGGAATCAGCGTTGTCCGGGCGATCATGAATCTTTTGCCGGACGAACGGCTGATCTATTTTGGCGATACAGCGCGTGTGCCCTATGGCGCAAAATCCAATGAAACTGTACGCCGCTTCGCCCAGCAGATCACCAATTTTCTGCTGGAGCATCAGGTAAAAATGGTAGTCGTTGCCTGCAATACGGCATCTGCTGTGGCGCTTGATGATCTAAGAGCACGATGGAACTTGCCCATTTTAGGTGTGATCGAACCCGGTTCCCAGGCCGGAGCAGCCAATAGTCCCAACGAACGGATTGGCGTGATCGGCACAACCAGCACCATTCATTCCGGGGCATATGAACGCTCACTTAAAAGCATCAATCCAAATTTCAATGTCATCAGCAAGGAGTGTCCGCTGCTGGTTCCGATGGTGGAAGAGGGCTGGCCGGAAGACGAAGTATTGTTTGGTGTCCTGTCACGGTATTTGGGCATTTTCAATCAAACAAAGATTGATTCACTCATATTGGGTTGTACCCATTATCCCTATCTACGGAAGGCGATTCAGACTGTTGTTGGGTCAGGTGTGACCTTGATTGATTCGGGTGAAGAAACAGCGAAAGCGGTCGTAAAAATATTGAGAGATAAAAATTTTCTTCACAGGCATTCACCGGAAGATGGCGAAAGGCGGCATCATTTTTATGTGAGTGATTTTCCGCAACGGTTTCAAGAGACGGCAGCCCGGTTTTTAGGGCGGCCATTGGAGAACTTGTTCCGGGTGGAACTTGAGGTATTAGAGTCTTACAATGTCGAATAGCAATATTGGATCGAATTTGGGTCGTCAGATGTCGCCCTATCAGGAAGTAATCGACTACATTTTCAGCCTTACGGTTTCGGGTGTGAAGCTTGAGTTATCCCGGGTTGAAGCATTTATGGCTGAGCTGGGAAATCCCTTTGAGGCATTTCCATCCATCCATGTGGCTGGTACAAACGGGAAAGGCTCCACCTCGGCGATGCTGGCGTCGGTACTGGAAGCCACCGGTTTAAAAGTCGGGTTGTTCACGTCGCCACATTTGTTACGGCCGAACGAGCGTATCAAAATAAATGGAGAGGAGATCCCTGACGAATCCATCATCGATCTGGTGACGCAGTGGAAATCACAAATTGCAACTCACGGCATCACATTTTTTGAGGTGTTGACTGCATTAGCCTTCTGCTATTTCAGAGAGCATTCTGTTGATATTGCTGTGATTGAGACGGGGCTTGGCGGTCGCCTGGATGCGACGAATGTAATCAACCCAATTCTCAGCGTCATTACCAGTGTAGATATGGATCACATGAATATCCTGGGCGATACACTCGACCTGATTGCCCGGGAAAAAGCGGGCATTATTAAGCCGGGTGTCCCGGTCGTTCTGGCGGAAAACCTGCAGATTGTTCATGAAGTAATTCGTGATCGGGCAAATTTGATGGGCTCTGATTTCATCTATACACCCGATGAATGTGAGGTTACTCAGCAGGAAATTCGGTTTCCCCGGCAGCTTCTGACTTGCCGCTCCGGTCAAAATGAATATGTGATTGATTCACCCCTGTTGGGTAATCATCAATCGCAAAATGTTGCCCTAGTCCTGACAGCCTTGCGGTATCTGCCATTTGAAGTTTCCGCTCCGGCGATTTTAGCTGGCTTAGGAATGGTGAATTGGCCGGGACGGATGCAGGTGGTTCAAATGGAACCGCCGGTCGTATATGATGTTGCCCACAATCCGGCCGGTGTGCGGCAATTATTACAGAGTCTTCAATACGCCGGATTTGGGGAAGCGGTCTTACTGGTTGGGTTGAATCAGCGCAAGGATACGGCTGGAATAATTGAATGTATGCGCGATTGGCCCGGGGAAATCGGACTGTTTTCGTTTGCAGGAGATTCTTCAATTCCGGTGAAAATTTTACTTGAACTTCAGCAATCTAATCGACATATAACCGCCGTGTTCGAAAATTACAATGATGGGATCGTTTGGGCTGAAATGATCCGGGATCATGGGGACCGACCGGCCATTTGCATTTTTGGCAGCCACTATTTGGCTGAAGACATTTTTTCATATTACCAAGTTGATTAAGTAGACAAAAATATTTGACAACCCATCTCAACCCCTTAGATTACGGGCGTTTTTCAGGACGTATCCGCTCCGCAACATCCTTTGACATCCACTTCAAACGATGAAATGTTCTAACTAATTCTAATAAAATGGCAGTGTATTATGGCGTATAGGATCAACGAACTACAGCGAATGAAAATTAAAGAGCTCACGATTATCGCTCAAGAGCTTGCCGTTCCTGCAGTGGCCGGATTGAAAAAAGGCGATTTAATTGAAGCTATTCTTGAGGCGCAGACAGAAAGTAGTGGTCTGCTCTTTTCCAAGGGGGTTCTGGAAGTTTTACCGGACGGATACGGATTTTTGCGTGCGCCGGAGAACAATTATTTAGCCGGACCAGACGACATTTATGTGTCCCCTTCCCAAATCAAACGATTTGGTTTACGGACCGGTCAGATTATTTATGGCCAGGTTCGCCCCCCCAAGGACAATGAGCGCTATTTTGCTCTCCTCAAAGTTGAAGCGATCAATTTCCAGGATCCTGAAGAGGGTCGGATTATCCCTCATTTTGACACCTTAAAACCATTATATCCAACAGATCGTATCATCCTGGAGCGTGGACCAAAGAGCTATTCCATGCGGATTATGGATTTGTTAACGCCGGTTGGAAAGGGTCAGCGCGGTTTGATTACAGCGCAACCTAAAACCGGTAAAACCATGTTGTTGCAGGATATTGCCAACTCAATTACCAAAAATCATCCGGACATTACGCTGATTGTGTTGTTGATTGACGAGCGCCCTGAAGAGGTGACGGACATGGAACGGTCTGTGGCGGCTGAAGTGGTTTCCTCAACATTTGATGAACCACCGGAACGCCATGTCCAAGTGGCTGATAT
>MNWS01000232.1 GCA_001872685.1 Fidelibacterota bacterium CG1_02_48_14 | reverse complement strand
GGAAATCCAGCGGTGGCAAATCGTGAACAACTCCAACTATTAAAACTCAGTGTCATCGGCTGGAATTTATGGCGTGAAGACAATCCCGAAATCATTCCGGATTTTAGGGGTGCTGACCTGCGCGGGTGTATGCTCACCGGTGCGAATCTACGGAATGCTCAGCTCCAAAATGCGAATTTACACGCGGCGGGATTAATGCAAGCGGATTTGCGGGGTGCTGATTTGACCAACGCCAATTGCTCAGAAGCGGATTTCATAGCAGCTAACCTCACCGGCGCTGTTACAACCGGCACCAATTTTCACGAGGCTGACTTTACGGGCGCACGGAAAGATGACGGTATTTTGAGCAACAACGGATCACTCCCCCCGGGGTAAAAATCTACAAACCCACGCTGCCCAGAATGATCCAACTAAAATGAAGCGGAAATCCGATTAAATTCTGCAATTCGATTTTCGACTGGGTTTCTGACCAATAAATATTCACGAATCCCGGGGAATCCCTTTCAGACGAAAACCAACCATCCGGATCACTCATCTCAACTGTGGGCAGAGCGCCGCGTAAACTGTATATGGCATTCGGTCCACCGCTGGAGTTGATAATCAGAACCCCGTTAATCGCGCTGCTAATTTCTGCAACCGCACCGCTGTCAACAGCCGCGGTTTCACCCGTTATCGGTGTCCCGAAAATGGTACCCTGATCCCAGTTGTTGTGGTCATAGACGGCATAGCTGATACCATTAAAATCATCTCTCGGCACATAGATTCTTGGGGTCAAACCGGCACCGATTGATTGTGCACCGAGCGAGTTTAGCATGAAGACGTTGCTAATGACAATCGGGTAGGTCGTGCTATCCAGTGAAAAGGCAGTTCTCGGCGATCCCTGTTCTCCGGCAAGGATCATGGAATTCGAAATGATTCCGCCACGAATACCGTGTAAATAGACACCGTTTGTGGATTGGTTTCCTTCAGAATTAGCCGCTCCGAAAATGTTATCAATCACCAGGTTTTGCAGTGCCTGGTTGTGCCTGATGTGAATGATATTTCCATTAGCACCAGAAGAAGATTGTTCCCACCTGATATTTTCCAGTTTGAGATTCAGTGAGGTCTCAGTTGTCGTCGTGTCATTCCAATAGAGACCATTTTCGCCGCAAACCCAAGCTTGGTAACCATCAAATATGACATTGGTTAAATTCACACCGCTGGCAATGCGTACACAAGCTTGTGTGGATGCGGGTCCCTCTTCCACCCCCAGATACAGATCGGAAAAGTGGCCATGATCAATATCGATGGAGGCGTTGGGATTGTCCTCAATCGAGATGGGGATGTCCGCAAAAATTGTTGATTTACTGACGGAAAGGATGTCCCGTCCTTGATATTGAATACCAATGGATGTGTTTCCGGTCCATGACCCTATCGTGATGTTCTCAATATCCATAACACCAGCATCTGTAACACGAACGGCGGTCTTTTTTACACTCGACGTGCCCAGAATACTTAAGTCGCTCAAAGAACACTGATAAAGCATCTCATCAGTCCCTTTACTGAAATTGAATACGATGCCGGAATCAGCGTAAATAGTCGTTGTATAAATTCCTGCACCCTGGATTTGAATGCGGTCTCTGTTTACCTGAATCGTACCGTCAAGATAGATGTTCCCCTCAGGAATGAGCAAATGCGCACCATTTCCCGTAACGGCATTTATGGCAGCCTGAATGGTTGCGGTGTTGGCTCGTTTATCCGCAAGCGTCACGTCAAGTCCAAACACGATTTGACCAAACTCCTGAATGTCTATCCCTGAGTTCGAACTACCCGAAACTTCAATATTCGTGATCTCGTAGATAATTTTCTCGGTGCAGCTTTGCAACAGAAGACCGATTAGGGCGGAAATCAAAATCATGAATGAGGATGCGTACTTCACAATGACTGTCTCCTTTTCAAAGAAAAACATTTACGATTCCCAGGAATCAGGTGTTTTTTTAAAAAAAAATGTCTCCAACTATCTGTCTGGTTAAATGTCAGTATATCCCGCCAATGTGATATTGTCAATAGCGATCAATTTGGAACATCTCTGAATAGGGAAGAAAAGTCATGGGGCTTACCCGAATCAAATCCAGGAAACTTTCCTTTGAATGACTTGAAATTTCTAAGTTTATGGAGATATTTGAGCGTCGTGAAGTAATTAAAAATAAAATAAATTATCGTCATTGAATAAGGGAGTAGAAATGGAAGCACTCACAACCTGGATCGGCCAAATTCACTGGGAGATACTGGTGATCGGGGTCATCGAAGTCATTCTTATCTTAATCGGGACGCGCATCCTGTTGGCAGTTTTGCATAGAATTATCCAGGGCACTCAGACGCGCGTTCTGAAATCACACCAGAAAGAGAATTCTGGCAGTGAAACTGAAAAACGGCTGAATACCCTGTTCACACTAATCTGGCAGGGAATTGCCCTTGCTGTTTGGCTGACCGGTGCTTTGATCATTCTGGACAAGATTGGGATTGAAATTGGTCCCATCCTGGCTGGCGCCGGGATTCTGGGTCTGGCGGTTGGTTTTGGCGCTCAGAATCTGGTAAAGGATGTGATTTCCGGATTTTTCATCATTTTGGAGAATCAGATTCGGGTAGGGGATGTGGCGATTCTGGACGGGACCAGCGGTTTGGTTGAAAAAATCAATTTTCGGACCACCGTGTTGCGGGATTTGTCCGGAGTGGTGCATGTTTTTCCAAATGGTTCCATCAATCTCATCAGTAACATGACCAAGGAATGGTCTGCTCATGTGTTTCAGATTGGTGTGGCTTATAAAGAGAACACGGATGATGTCACGGCACACATTAAGCAAGTTTTGGCCGATTTGGCGCAGGATGCGGAATTTGGTCCGTTGATTCTGGAGGAGCCGGAGATTTTCGGCGTAGACCAGTTGGGTGATTCAGCGGTCGTGATCAAAGGTCGCGTCAAAACAGTTCCGGGTGAGCAGTGGAAAGTTGGTCGGGAGTTTATCCGGCGTGTGAAGCTACAGTTTGATGCCCATAATATTGAGATTCCATTTCCCCATCAGACCCTTTATTGGGGAGAAGGTCAGAACCCGACAGGATTGGTGCAGAATTTGAAAAACGGTTAAAACCGTTATCCGCAATCAGTCGTTTGTTACTCTCAACCACCCGAATGAATTCGGCTGCTCATTCACCAATTTTATCACAACCGCTCATCGCAAAATCGGAAACCAAGTTGGCTTCGCGAAACTTGGTTTCGGGTGAGTTCTCTGGCTTTGTTTTTGCCGATTTGCAGTTAACATTTGTGAAAATTATTAACAAACTAGATCCGGTCGGGGGAGATGTCTGGCTGATCAGGTTTGAGGTAAGGGAGATTGGGAGATGACAGACTTTAAGCGAAGCCGTTTCGTGGCGCCGTTGGGAATCATGGCAATTCTAACCGGATGCTCATTTTTACAGCCGACCGCCGAACCGGTGATGGAAATTCCAGCGCCTCCAGCATTGATGCTGATGGATCAACCCAGAACCGAGCGTGAATTTCGTGCTGCCTGGGTTGCCACTGTTGCGAATATTGACTGGCCCAGCAAACCTGGTTTAACCACCACCGAACAACAGGCGGAAGCACTGGTCATTTTGGATTCGGCGGCACTGCTTAATCTGAATGCCATCATATTTCAGGTCCGGCCACAGTGCGACGCGTTGTATAACAGCAAACTTGAACCCTGGTCATTTTATCTGACAGGGGAGCAGGGCAAAGCACCGGAGCCCTATTACGATCCGTTGAAGTTTTGGATTGATGAAGCACACAAACGGGGGCTGCAACTCCACGCCTGGTTCAATCCGTATCGGGCACATCACCCGGCAGAGGGCGAAATTGGTGAACACTCCATCGTTAAAACACGTCCGGAACTGGTAAAAAAATTGGCTGATGACGGCTTCTACTGGCTCGATCCGGCCAAAAAAGAGACTCAAGGCCATTCACTGGCCGTGGTGATGGATGTGGTGGAAAATTACGATGTGGACGGGATTCATTTTGATGATTATTTCTATCCCTATCCCTCTTACGTGACCGGCGGCGACTTTCCGGATGATGATACCTGGGCGGAATATCTGGCCGGTGGGGGAACACTTTCCCGCGGGGATTGGCGTCGGGACGCGGTGAATACATTCATTCGTGAACTCTATCAGCGAATCAAAACCGAAAAACCCTGGGTGCAATTTGGACTGAGTCCATTCGGAATCTGGAAACCCTCACACCCGGAATCAATCGCCGGGTTCAATCAGTATGAGCAGCTTTACGCAGATGCAAAATTGTGGTTGAATGAGGGCTGGGTTGACTATTTCACGCCACAACTTTACTGGCCGATTGCTCAGATTCCTCAAAGTTATCCGGTTTTACTAGGATGGTGGGAGCACGAGAACACGCTTCATCGCAACCTCTGGCCGGGTGTATTTACAAGTCGGGCGCGGGAGGAAGGTCGGGCATTAGAAATTGTTAATAAGATAATGGTGACGCGTGGAATGCTTCCGGAGAGTCCGGGAATCGTTCATTTCAGTATGAAAGCGCTCCAGAAAAACTTTGGCGGTGTGTCGGACCGCTTGATAAATGGACCCTACGCGCAAAAAGCACTGCCACCGCGGTCTCCCTGGTTGGACGACATCGCGCCATCCCCTCCCCGGGTGACGGTCACAATGGCGGAAGAAGCGAATCAACTCAACATTTCCTGGGTATCTGATGATTCAGATCCGGTGTTCAATTATGTCGTTTACTACAAACAGGGCAAAGGCTGGCGTTATACCATTTTGAATGAAAATGACCTAAGTTTGACCATCCCGGTGTATCGGGAAATTATTTTGAACGCAGGTACGACAGTAGGGGTGGACCAAGAGGTAATTTCCCCCGTTCGGGAGTATGTCACCCAAATCGCCGTCTCTTCAGTAGACAGACTTGGCAATGAAAGTAAATTGATCTATACGCAAATTGATTGACTGGTTGGTCGTTGCTTTTAAAACAAAAGGGCTGGAAAATCAGCCGACAGTGGGTTTCAAGTCTGGGACTTTGACATTCCCAACTGGCGTTTTTTTAAATATCGGAAACTGATCAGTTTTTGCTCCTGCTCATCCCACAATCTCAGGAACAAACTTTTTAGTCCGGAGCGAAATGTCAGGGTGACGCCCTTGGAAAACTGCGGATTTTCCCGGTGGCATTTTTCGAGATAATAATTGGGAATTCGCGGGCTCAGATGATGGATATGATGAAAGCCGATGTTACCGGTAAACCATTGAAATACCCGTGGTAAACGGTAGTAAGAACTTCCCTTCAGAGCTGCCTGGGCAAAATCCCAACTCCCATCATGGGACCAATAGGTGTTTTCATATTGATGCTGGATGTAAAACAGCCAGGTCCCGCAGGTGAAGGCAATGAGCATGATGGGAATTTCCACTGCCAGAAATGCCTTCCAGCCAATTAACCACATCATGCTCCCGATCAACAGCGCCACAGCCAAATTTGTCCAGTATACGCTGCTACGGACATTTTTCAGCTCAGGTTTGGTGGGATTATGAAAGCGATTGAAAAACAGGATCAGCAGCGTCGGTCCAACCAGGAATAGCACCAGGGGATTTCTGAAAACCCTGTATTTTAATTTTTTCCATTTCCCGGCCATTAAATATTCCTGATCGGTCATGGTGTATACATCACCAATTCCGCGACTGTCCAGATTTCCAGCGGTGGCATGGTGGAGCGCGTGACTTTTTCGCCAGTAGTGGTATGGAAAAAATGTGATGAGACTGCACCCAAGCCCGACCCAGGTGTTGGCACGTTTTGATTTGAAGAAGGAGCCGTGACCACAATCATGTTGAAAAATAAACAGACGGATCAGGAATCCTCCCGTCGGAAAAGCCAAGACCAGTGTGATCCAGTAACTCCAGTCCAGACTCAGCACCATTAAAAACCAAAGAATAAAAAACGGCACCGCTGTATTATTGATCTGCCAAATGCTGCGCCAACGACTGGGTGATTGATATTTGCTGATGAGCGATTTCCATGAATCGGGAAGGGAAGGCATGAGTAAAGGTTTGTTGAGATTCAATTCAGGTCATTCCCTCATTCTGCGTTGCGAACGCCGGATATTACATCCGAATCGCTGGAAAACAATTAAAAGGTGACGGATTAAGTCTGGAATGGACAGCGTCTGGGGGAAATCCCCTGAATACATCAGCGGGATTTACAAACGATTCAATGAGGTTACCATCTACGAATGTATCGAAAAGTCAGTTGTGGAGAAAAATCTGAATGCCCGTAACGATTTGCAAAAGGATCTAAAGGCAAGCGTAATTCGCTTAAGAGCTTATTTTTTTTGCGTGGCGACTTCCACGGTATGTTCGAGATCTTCAATTGAAAATGGTTTTTGAAGGACAAGGTCCACCCCGTTCTCCCGAACCGCATCCATTTCCATCTCCAAAGCCCAACCCGTAAGTAGTACGACCGGCATATCCGGAAAATCCAATTTTACATACCGCGCGACTTCCCACCCGCTCATTTCAGGCATTCCAAGGTCGGTAATGACGAGATCGAATGGATTTTTCTTCAATTCACCGAGTGCTTCCTGGGCTGAAGTAAAGGCAACCACCTGATGATCATATTCTGCCAAAACCTCTTCGATGATGTCCAGAACATATTTTTCGTCGTCAATCACCAGGATCCGGCTCGGGTGAGATTTAATGACAGGATGCACAACCGGCGGTCGCGAAATGCCCTTCTCAGCTATGGGGAAAGTCAGTGTAAATGTGGTGCCCTGACCGACGGCACTGGTAACTGAAATAGTCCCGTTATGCCGCTTACACACACCGTATACTTCGCTCAATCCAAGCCCGGTGCCCTTAACACCCTTCGTTGAGAAAAATGGATCAAATACGCGTTCGGTTGTCTCTTCCGTCATGCCCAAACCAGTATCCTGAACCGTCACAATGAGGGTGTTATTTTTTATTTCAGTCTGAATGGTGATCACACCCCCGTCTGGCATCGCGTCAACGGCATTAAAAATCAAATTCGTAAAAGCCCGGCGTAAATCATAAGCCGCACCAAGGATGTATATATCCGGTGGTAGCTCAAGTTTAACGTCAATGAGGATTCCCTGGATGCGTGATCCGTCGCGCCAGCGGGGACGCGTCAGTGCCACGACCTCCTCCAGAAGCGCTTGCATGTCCACAGATTCGAAGTCAGTCCCCTCCCGTACCCGGGCAAAATCCTGCATGCGTTTCACCGTTGCCGCTCCATCCAGGGCAGCGGTTTCCATGACGGCAAAATTTTTCAAAAGTTCGGTGTCGGTTGTCAGTCTTTTCAATAATTGGAGTCTTCCCAGAATACCGGTCAGGACATTATTGAAATCGTGGGCGACACCGGAACTAATCTGCCCCAGCGCGGCCAATTTTTTATTCTGAACGCTTTTATCACTCATTTCGCGTGTGCGTGTAACATTGCGACCAACCAGAACAAATCCACCAGCCTGGCCGTTTTCACCCGAGATCGGATAGAGTCGTTCTTCAAAGTAGGCTTCGAATCGCGAATCATAATACTCAACCGGCGTGATCTCTCCAGATTGCATCGTCTCTGCCAGTGGGCAATCTTCACAAACGCCATCCCGTCCGCGGTATTTTTCGAAACATGGGGACCCTTTGATGGGAAAGCCACCACCCAGAATGATGTCTGCCGGACGATTCGATTCGGTGATCAGGTAATTGGCATCAACCAGAGTAATAAAATCAGTGAGTTTGTCCAGAATGTACCGATGAAGTCCAGAGACCTGATTTGAAACGAGGGTATTTTGTAGACTGGAATTTGGCATGCGGTAAAATATAGGAAGTTCCGGTTGATCAGCTAGAAAGAAATTGCACTTGGTTCAAAATAGACCGGCAATCACACATTGAATAAAATGGATAATTTTACCAATGCCAGTATTAATAATGATTTAGTGGTGTCGTTGTGGGTGAAGGAGATCTGGGAACCCCTGAAGGGGTTCCCAGGCTTTACCAGAGAGCAGAAAAAAGGAAGTCAAAGGCGTTTGGGGGGGTGAAGGGAGCACCTCCGACTTCCGTGGGTAAGGCAAACTTAGAGTGTCGACAATGCAATTTCCGTTTCCAGCATTCTGGAGACGGCATTCATGCGTTTGAAGTTCGTAATAGCTTCGCGGAAAACGTCGGTTGCTTTGGCGTTTTCACCCGCTGTTTTGTAAAGCTGTCCCAATTCAAACAATGTCTCGCCCAAATTCAAGGGGTTGGACAAATCCGTATTAATGCGTCGACTGTTTTCAAAATAGGATTCAGCCTGTTCCGGATGTCCGGAATCTCTGCTGATCATTCCCAGCACCCGATAAACATCGGCTACTCTTAAACGGTCTCCCATTTCAGAAAAAATATGAAACGCCGTGACTACCAGCGCGTTGGCCGCTGAATAGTCGCGTTTACGACAGGCAATTTCAGATTGAACCAGATACGATAGACCGCGTTGATGACGCAGATTGCTTCGATCTGAATAGAGATTGCTCTCTTTGATCTGAGCTTCAGCCTTCGGAAAATTCCCCTGCTGCATGTGCACATTCGCTAAATTCAGATTCAATGATGCCCGTAAACTATCGTTGGTATCTTTACCCAAAATTTGCAGCGCGTTCTTGAAATGGTCGATGGCATCATTCCATTTCCCCAAAATATTAGCCACATTCCCCAGGTTAACATGGATGCTCGCCAGTGTTGTGTTCAACTTGGCGTTTTGGGCAGCTTCCAGAGCTTCCAAAAGGTATTTCTTACCCTCTTCCAGTTTACCCTGATCAATCAAGATTGTCGCCAAACGATTTTGGACGGAAATGATACCCTTTGTATCTTTGATCTTTTCAAACAAGCGCAGACTTGTCTTTAATTCCTGTTGTGCCAAATCAAAATTATTCTGTTGATACGCGATTTTGCTAAGATTGATATGAATCCTCGCTAGAAGAAAGTCTTCACAAAAACGGGCATGCTTTGTCACGATTGCGATGAATAATCGAGATGCTTTTTCCAGCTCACCAAACTTTAGAGCGGTTTGGGCTACCTGAAAAAGAAAATTCGGATAACTCGCGCTATCTAAAAATTGCCCGGCATGGCTGGTCATCGTATCAAAATCAACTTCTCGCAGCAGCTTCTTGCGCTCGTCGTCAGACAGTGTCGTCGCGTCAATATCACGCCAACTGTTTTTAAACAGGCGATCCCTTTCAGCCAACAGATTCGTCATCTGATCTGTGAACACCTGACCACAGCGTTCACTGGCCATATCGGAGACAGCCTCGAGAAATTTGTGTAAACTTGTATTACTCATGGACAATTCCTATCCCGGTGTCGAATAATTCAATGAATATTTGCATAGTGTGTTGTCTTGCAACGCGTACAAATTAGTCACCATTAATCGCCATTGTCATCATCCCAGGCCCATGCAAAAGATGTAAAGTGGTTTATATATCCGGAGATTGTTTCAGCTTCCATATCCACAGTGCTACCGGGCACGACAACCCATAAGCCGGATTCTTCATTCTGCCAATAAAGTTGCAGATTGGCAGGATCGCCAGTGAAATCAAGATAGTCCCAGGACAAGGTTACTCGAACCGGTACCTGAAACTGCTGGCTGGGTAAAAATTCAACCGCGGCTCCAACACCATTTTCAGCGTCGGCATTGGTTACCGCCACGACGAAAAGACGAGCAAATTCAGTATAGGCGTGATCAGGGACTTCGACCTTGTTACCAAAAGTTGAATTTCCACCAACCGTGCCGCCACGACTCTTCCAAATGTAACGCCAGGCGATTGCGGCATATTCATTGTCATCATCATCATCGCCATCGGTTGATTTTGTCAATTGTGTGGGTGCCTGAATCCCCTGCACTTTCAGGGCGGCAATAGCATCTTGAACTTCTGGTTTCCAGTTCACAAAATGCATGTCCTCAGTGGCAATTCCCACATTGGCCTGTGTCATTAAATCCTTGGGGTTGGTTAACCCATTCTCACTACAACCACTCAATGCGAACCACAACCCAGTGGCTACCAAAATTCCTGCGTACCAGTTTAATCTCTGTTTCATCACATCTCCTCTCCTCAATTTTGCCAGATGTTAGCGGCTTATCTTAACCAAAGCGTGTGCCAAAGGTTTTTTGTCGATTTCAAATGTAAAAAAGATGATAGGACAAGATGAAAAACACGCATGTAAACGAAATAAATACAATGAGATGAATGCGTGATACGGTATGAATCGTTGACTATCATCGGTTAAAAATATATTCGGGAGTAAAAAGTTCTGTGTCAGGGGTGGTTTATATGAACCGGTTTAAAAGAACCAGTTGTGTGCTATGACTCAGGTCGTGCACCCTTTTCTGCGATCGTGCAGATCAGTCGCAAACAATCCCCATCCATTAAGGTCAACTGAAGATTATTGCTCTCCGATTCCAAAATTCGTTTCAGCTGACGCATGGGCGTTGCACCGGGATGATGCGAGTTTTCCAGGGGATATTTCAAACTCTCTCCGGCGGATGGCTCGTTTAATAGTTCGCAGACAAGCTGCACCGCATCGCGAGGGACCATTTTTTCATCAATTGACAGGTGTACGAGCGGATGCTCCACAACCTGTCGGGCGCTGTATAGGAAACTGATTAATACCAGCTTGATGCCCTCAGCATCACAATTCACGATTATCGCATGATCCGGATTCGCGTACTCAACCTGAACATTTGCAAGTGCCGGTAATACCCGGATAAAACCAAGCGTTTCCCGTACAACGGCATCAAGGTCTATGGAACTCAGGTTTGCAGAATTTTCACCGGGATCACTCAATGTCCGGGCAAATGATTGAATCCGTTTGGCGGTCTCCGTGATCTCGGCAATTTTGCGCTGGACAATTTCAGCGTCACCCTGCGCCAACCCTCTGGACATCATATTGATCTGCATGGAAAGAACGGATAGGTGATTATTGATCGAATGAGCAATCTCATGCTCGGTAAATGTTTGCCCTTGTCTGTAAATCAGATTGAAAAAGTCACCCAGGGTCGAGTCGTCAAGCATGGACATGGATCAGAATCCTTCAGTGCGTTTTGTTCGGTTGGTTTTTTTCAGCGGGCATCAGTGGAGATTAAATTTTCGCATTCTGTATTTCAACGTTTCCCGGGTAAGCATTAACAGTTCGGCAGCTTTGGTTTGATTGCCATTCGTTCGTTCCAATGCCTGGTTAATCAGGTGCCTTTCAATATCCACCAGCGCAATTCCCTCCGGTGGAATTTGAATTTCCAACGGATTGCCTTTCGGCGGTTTTCGGGAAAGCGTCGGCTCGCTCAGGCGCAGCAGCGCATTCAAACTCGCGGAAGTTAAGGTATCTTGCGTCTCAAAAAGCACGGCCCGCTCAATAATATTACGCAACTCACGGACATTCCCCGGCCAGGAATATTGCCTGATTGCCCGCAATACATCCGGTGAAATGGCTTTGATATTGCGTTTTAACTCGCGGTTATAGAATTCCAGAAAATGCTTGGCCAGGATAACGACGTCATCACCACGGTCCCGTAATGCCGGAATTTCAATGCGTGCGACATTAAGCCGATAATATAAATCCTTCCGGAAATCGCCTTTTTCAGTGGCAATATCCAGATCCTTGGAGGTGGCGCTGATGACGCGAATGTCAATTTTGATCTCTTTGGTCCCGCCCACCCGACGAAAGGTTTGCTCTTCTAAAACTTTTAGCATCTTGGCCTGAAGTTCCAGGCTCATATCAGCGATTTCATCCAGAAAAAATGAGCCGCCGTCTGCGATTTCAAGTAACCCCGTCTTCCGTTGCCGGGCACCAGTGAATGCCCCGGCTTCGTAACCGAATAATTCCGCTTCCAGCAACGTGGGCTGAATCGCTGAGCAGTTGATCTCTACAAAGGGTTTTTTGGCGCGCTGACTGTTGTGATGAATCGCTCGCGCAACCAATTCTTTGCCTGTCCCGGTTTCGCCGTGAATCAGGACCGTTGTTCGGGGTGACCGGGCGATTTGTCGGATCAGTTCAAAAACTTGAAGTATCGGCTCACTGTTGCCGATGATCTCTCCGAATCCGAGGGATTGGCGTTCTTCACGCCGGAGGTAGGCGATCTGCTCATCGAGGGCTTTATTGCGTAATGCCCGGTCCACAACCAACGCCAGTTCATCCATGTGGAATGGTTTCTTAATGTAGTCCCGCGCCCCGAGCTTCATGGCATTTACGGCCGTACTGACATTCCCATGTCCTGTAATCATAATGACTTCGATCTCGGAGTAGGCTTTTTTTACACGCGCCAAAAGTTCCAGGCCGTCAATGGTCGGGAGAAAGATGTCGGACAAAATCAGGTCCGGCTGTTCAACTTTAATCAAATCCAAGGCTTCTTCGGCTGATTCCACCGCGTGAACATCGTATCGTTCCATTTGCAGGAATTCTGTCAACTGTGAGCGAATTAGGGGATCATCATCGACGATTAGTATTGTTGGCATGTGGCTCTGGCATCAAGCTTGCGGTTTTTCCGCAGATGGTTATTTGGGATTTCCGTGCCGAAAATAATGGCAGGACACCGGAAATACAAGTCCGTAAAATCAACGATATTCACGCATGACTTCAGGAAATACTTTAAGTGATTTTGCCGAGCTTAAACAACCAATTTGAAACATGCTCCAAATAATTAACTTGGGCATCCCAATGGAATGATTTCGCATTTTCTGAATATTGAATGAAAGAAAAGATAAATATTTGGAATCGTCGTGACTGAAACACCCCCACAACCCTGGTGGCAAAAGGCCGTTTTTTACCAGATTTACCCCCGAAGTTTCAAGGATACAACCGGTGATGGCATCGGTGATTTAGCCGGAATCATCCAAAAACTGGATTACCTCAAAGGAACGCCAACATCACTGGGGATTGATGCCATCTGGCTCAGCCCGGTCTACCCGTCACCCCAATCTGATTTCGGTTACGATGTGAGTGATTACTGCGCCATTGACCCCATTTTTGGGGACTTGCCCACATTCAGGCAACTGCTCCGGGAAGCTCATGAACGCGACATAAAAGTAGTGATGGATTTGGTGGTGAATCACACTTCGGCGGAGCACGAGTGGTTTAAGGAATCCCGCGCCTCCCGTGATAATCACAAACAGGACTGGTATATCTGGCGCGATGGTCTAGGGAATGCGCCTCCAAATAATTGGCACAGCGTGTTCGGCGGCTCAG
>MNWS01000097.1 GCA_001872685.1 Fidelibacterota bacterium CG1_02_48_14 | reverse complement strand
GACTTGGTGATCAACGGTTACGAATGTGCAGGAGGTTCCATCAGAATTCATCAGCAGGAACTACAATCCAAGATGTTCAGCCTGTTGGGGATGGAAAAAGAGGATGCTGAGATGCGATTTGGATTTCTCCTCAAAGCCTTTCAGTATGGTCCACCACCACACGGTGGAATCGCGTTTGGGTTTGACCGCCTGGTCATGCTTTTGAGCGATACCGAGAATATCCGCGATGTCATCGCATTTCCCAAAACCACATCGGCCATGTCGCTGATGGACGGATCACCTTCCTTTGTGGATGAGAAACAATTGAAAGAATTGCACATCCGGATTGCTGACGAAAAAAAGTCGTGACACATTTCGGGAAATCATGCTGAGTAATTTGACTCCCAAAGAGCTGAAAAGCCGCTTGGATGCAGGTGAAAAATTCACCCTGCTGGATGTCAGGGAGCCAGATGAGGTGGCTTATTGTCGTTTGGATGGGGCGGTTCACATGCCCATGCATTCAATACCCACCCGTGTAGCAGAGATCCGGCAGCTTTTACCGGTGGTGGTTTATTGCCACCATGGTATTCGAAGTTTACAAGTTTGCCACTACCTGGAGCAATACGGCCTCGATTATCTCTACAATTTGGATGGTGGAATTGAGGAGTGGGCCGTCTCGGTCGACCCGGCGCTACCCAGGTATTAATCACCGGCTGGTAATCGAATCGTGATAGTTTCGCTTGTATTTGGTAGGAGCAGGTATACATTTGTCCATCGGGCGAGACAAGAGATGAAATCCAAACTATACTGCTGGCAAATAATTGCTGTCATGTTGTTCATGATCAGACCATCAGGTTTGGTTGCTGACGTTCGGGTGAACAGCACCGGTGCCGGTGACCCTGAGAGACGTCCGATTTGGGTCCTCTTTTACGATAAAGGTGAGGGTGAAGATGCCTACCTCCGAGGCGTGATCAACGCCCCACAAGTTACTGAACGCGCTCGACAAAGACGATTACAACGCGGAACCCGCGACATTTTAAATTATATGGATGTGGACATCCCTGCCGAATATATCCAACAGGTTTTATCATCTGGTGCTCAAATCCGGATCGTTAGCCGGTGGTTTAACGCCATTTCGGTGCTCGCTAGTGAACAAGAGGAAGCGTATATCAATGATCTGCCCATGGTTAAGAAAACCAATCGGGTCATGCGCGTTTCCCGTCGGTTCATTAAGCAGGTGGACCGGGATCCAGATGGGGCTGATGATGCCAATATCCAATATGAGGATTACGGCAGCAGTTATGCCCAACTTGATCAGATAGGCGTAATTGCGGCGCATGACAGTGGGTACACCGGCACCGATGTGTGGGTGCTCATGTTGGATACGGGTTTCATGACCAGTCACAGTGTTTTTTCACCAGAACGCATTGTGGGTGAATTTGATTTTATCCAGAATGACAGTATCACGACCAATCAGGATGGCGACGCAGCTCAGCAGCATGATCATGGTACAGCGACGGCATCGGTTGTTGGAGGCTATGAACCCGGCTCGCTTTTGGGTGTAGCGTACGATTGCTCATTCCTGCTTGCGAAAACCGAAATTCTGGACCAGGAAATACAAATTGAAGAGGACTATTACACAGCCGGCCTGGAGTGGGGCGAGGCTTTGGGAACGGATATAGTCTCAAGTTCATTGGGTTACATCGACTGGTACACATTTGATCAGATGGATGGTCATACAGCTATTACAACGCAAGCCGTAGACATCGCAGCTAGCTTGGGTGTCGTTTGCGTCACCGCTGCAGGTAACGAAGGCGGGTCAACCTGGGGACATATAATCGCCCCGGCGGATGCAGACAGTGTCATTAGTTGTGGAGCCGTCAATAGTGACGGAATTTTGGCGGCATTTAGCTCTCCCGGACCAACAGCCGATGGCCGTATCAAACCGGAAGTCGTCGCCCGTGGTGTTTCCACTTATGCAGCCGGAACCTCGAGTGATGTATCGTTTATTAATGCCAGTGGAACGAGCTTAAGTACGCCCCTGGTCGCTGGTGCAACGGCATTGATTTTAGAAGCTCATCCTACCTGGAATCCCATGATGGTCCGAGAGGCTTTAATGATGACCGCCAGTCAGTCTGAATCGCCTAATAATCAATATGGTTATGGTATTATTGATGTTATGGCTGCCATTAATTACTCTTATCAGATCACCGTAGGCGACATAACTCAGGACGGGCTGGTGAATGTGAATGACGTCGTGTTGCTTCTGGACTGGATTCTTTCCGGCACATTGATGGGTCCCGACCAAATAGGCCGGGCAGACTTTAGTGGCGACGGCGAGGTGAATATCCTGGATGTGGTGCAGTTGGTTGAAGCCATTCTCACGACCTGATCAATTAATCTCAAGTTATTTCTCTCAAAAATTATTTTTGAAGCCACCCCCAGGGTGGTTTTTGTTTAGCCATTGTTGAAGGATTCAACTGGTTAACCCTGGTCGGGGTTTTAAATTTGCGCCATCAGGAAATGGTCTAAAAAAAAATTACTATAGCATATGGGTGACGATTGAATCAGGAATTTGAAAACTATCGTGAAGAGATGATTATTGATGGTCCTCCTTGGGAAAAACGAGATATAGCAGGCTTTTTCGGGACACTATGGCTTACTATCACCGCAATGATTCGTAACCCAATCCAGGTTTTTGCGGTGATGCGACGAACCGGTGAAATGAATAGCGCTCTGCAATATTCCGTTTTGCTCCAGGTATTGGGAACGGTTATTTCACTCGCAATCAGCATGCTTGTAACAGGCCGGTCAGAAATTATTCCGGTCTGGATGTATGAATTTTTGGGGAGTGATTACAATTGGGGAACCATTTTCATTATGAGTTTACCCCTCATGGCCATTCTCGAACAGTTTTTTAAGCCGCTGTTTCTTAATCTGGCGTTTGGTATGATCGGTCAATCCCAAACGTCCTATAGTACCATATTTCGGATCACCGCTTACGCGAATGGGACCGCAGCAGTTTGGATGCTCATCCCGGGCATCGGTGGACTTGTTTATATCGGTTTTAATTTCTATCTGATGTTGGTTGGGTTCAGAACCATCTATAGCACACGCAATGGCCAATTTTTGGGTGCCATTATTTTGGCAGTATTCCTCGGATTTATCAGCTTGATTGCTTTATCATTGGTCAGTACCCTTTTATTCGCCGGAGCCGCTCCCGCTTGAAAATTTCGAATCTGCAAGCTGGTCTGCTGGTCCTGTTTGGGACACTTCTGGCGTCTTCAGGGGCATTATGGATCAGGCTGGTCCCTGATTTGTCGCCAATCGTTGTTGGCTGGTACCGCGTTTTTGGGGCAGGATTATTTTTCCTGCCTTTTTTTGTTTACAAACGACGCGGTCGTCCATTCGAATATAAATCGTTCCGATTTTCATTTTTAGCAGGTCTGGCGTTAGCGCTCCATTTTGCCTTGTGGATAACGTCACTCTACTATACCAGTGTTTCCAATTCTGTCCTCCTGGTAGCGACGCATCCCATTTTTGTTGCGCTGCTGGCGCGATTTGTATTTCGTCTGCCACTGGCACGCCAGGAAGTGTGGGGAATCGTTCTGGCATTAATCGGTACCAGTATCATTCAATGGCACGCTCTGGGAGATACCTTTGGATTCTGGGGAAATGTGATGGCTTTGGGTGGCGGATTATTTGAAGCGCTGTATTTTCTATTTAGCCATCGTTCCAGAGAAAAACTGAGCACCCTTGATCATGTGGTCGTGACCTATTTTGCCGCTTCCGTCATCTTAATTTTGTGGGCAATCATCATCGGTGCACGCCTGCTCCCAAACTCTGGCTCTGAGGTAATATTTCTCGCGCTGCTCATTCTGTTACCCACGGTAGGTGGCCACACCATATTTAATTGGGGTGTGAAACAATTGGGACCCACGCGTGTTTCTCTACTCATGTTGCTTGAACCACCGGAATCCGCGTTTTTAGCCTTCATGTTTCTTGGGGAAGGTGTCCTGCCCATCACATATGTCGGTGGAAGTGTCATATTATTAGGGCTTTACATAGCAGTGAAACGGCGCAGGTCAACGAAAAAATTAGCGTCTAACTCGTTGCCCGCGAATTGATTCGGTCGCGGATGGCAGGGATGGCAACTATTGACAAACAATTGAAGGATCGGTAAGTTCACACACCATGCGTCACATTCTTCCAGTTCTGATTATTACCTCGAACCTCCTGTTGCAAGGGTGTTATACCCTGGTCAGCGCACCAGCCGATCCCAAAGATATGGTCATTAAAAATGTCCCCACGGCGCATGATTTTTTCCTGAGTAATTCTTATGCGTTGGGTGTAACCGGTTGGGATCCATGGTGGGAACCGAGCTATTCGCCATACGGTTTCGATTCTTATTACTCCTATCTTAATCCTTTTGATGCGTACAACGGATATTATGCCGCCAGTTACCCCTATTCACAAAGTTACATGGGGGGCTATTACGGTTCACCTGGGTATGTGCCTTCCTGGGGACTGGGCAGGATTTCCGTACAGGATTCAATTGGTGTCGCACGAAATATCGGTCGCGATGATATATTGGGAACCGATAGATTCACATCCCGGACTCCCGTCACTGAGTTTATTCAGCAGCAACAAATCAGCGCAGCCACGAGTCCATTTCTAAATACCGGCAGTCTGGAAAGAACGGGACCGAATTCCAGTCGGGTTTATTTACAGCGAAAATACCACAATCGGATCAATTTCAACCCGCCCACCCCAACCCAGAATGCAGCGTCGGCTCCGGCAGCCCCTGCTCAGAACACTAGTGCTGTTGCTAAACCAAATCCGCAATCTTCCCCCAGACCAAACCCGGCCAATATGAAAGCAGCTCCTGCATCCGAAGATCGGGAAGAAATCAAGCGTCCTCGCCAAAAAGAGCACACCCCTTCCGAAAACGCCAGTCGTAAGTAATTTTTTTTAGATGAAAAACCTGAGTTACTTCGGGCTGATTTTCACACTGAGTCTGTCCAGCGTGACCAGTCAGACCTACCTGGATGCCATACGGCCATTTTGGGGAATGGAGGGGAGCAGTGCTTCCCGGGCAACCGGGGATATTGTGAGTGTTTATGACCAGGAAGCCTTATTGGTCAATCCCGGAGCATTGTCATTCATAACGCGACCTTTCATTTATGTAGATGGTAGTTTTGACCACATCAAAGGTCGGACGACCCTAAGTTCAACATTCCTTCAAAACACCTATTACGATTCCCTGAGCGAAAATCACTTTCGATTCAACGAATTCTCATTGGTTTACCCGGTGAATGTTTATCGTGGTAGTTGGGTCTGGGCGCTGGGAATTCAACCCGTCAGAATGTTTGACCGCCAGGGACAATTTCGTTTTTGGGACAGTGATTCCTCCCAACTCGTAAATCGCCGTTACCAACTGTTTGAAGAGGGCAGCCTCTATGCCGCTTCTCTCGGAACTGCGGTTCTGGTGACGAAAAATATTTCGATGGGAGCAAGCCTGTCCTACCTGTTTGGGTCAAATATCTACGCCAATGGCTATTCTGAAGAGGATACGGACAATTATTACCAGTTTGCCCGTTATCTGGATTCTCTGAACATCAGGGCGGACTACAAGGGTTGGAATCTAAGAGGGGGATTCGTCGCACAGTTTCCCAATGAGATTCTCATCGGTGGTTCCTTTGAAAGTCCGGCAATCTTAACCGTGGAAGAGTCTTCCCAGCACGATGTGCGTGAAATTTTGGATTCGGGCATCTGGAGCCTGGACAGCTCCTCTCACAAGCGAATTACCTACGATCTGTCTGGTCCGTGGCGGCTGGGAATCGGTACATCGTTTAAATTTTCCCAACTTCATTTTTCACTAGGCTACCGCTATAATTTGTACCGGGGAACCCGATTCACATCAAACCTGATCGTCTCCGCAACTGACTCTACTTACATTGATGATGGCATTAATGCTGACATCGCCGCCAAGGTCAATTCCACCGGCGAATGGCTAGGCAGTATGCGTTATTTTGCGCAAGGTGGGTATCTCCAAATGGGATTCTCCAGTCAGAATCAGCCGATCCAAGCCTATCCGGGTAATGTTTTCAGATTTGATGTGAACCTTGGATTTACACCGAAAACATCACATGAATTTTCACTGGGTCTTCAATACTACACATTTGATGCAGCTTCAATAAGCATTGCAACACGAATCATGGACCAAGCCCTGATAATCCCCACGACTACCCGCCACAATGTGATACGATTCATATTCGGTTTTAAGTACTACATCTAATAAAATGCATCGTCTATATTTGCGACGATTTAACCTCATGACTCGGCTTAATAAACAAAGAGGGGCTTTATGGACACGCGATTTACAAAAATTTTAAAACTGATGGTGGTCTCAGGTCTGTTTACCACATTTCTATTCTCTCAAACAATGTGGGATAACGGTTCCATGGATTTCAATTATGGCAATTTTGTCCCATCCTCATCCTGGGGAGTTAACGGCAGTATTATACCAGATGGGGTGGGGGAAGGCGCTGGCGGATTCATGGCAACGTCTAATGATTCCTCGACATTAGTCGCCATGGGTTATCAAACGACTATGGTGGATTCCAGTTTGATAGGTGACCTTTTTCTGGTGACAGTCAGGGATTCCGGATTGATCAATACACGCTCATACACGATTAATCCCATCGCAAATCTCGCTACTGCACTTCTCTGGCTACCACACGTCAGTGGTGATTTTTTAATGGAGGTGATCAGCGGAAATATTTCCACGGATAGCCTGATGAATATGAACATAAGAATTGCCACCACTGGCACGATCACCGTTAGTCAAATTTCCGAAACAGATCTAGGCGTTAGTTTCCAAGGCGTACTATTCGATCCAACAACATTTGAGACGTTTGTCATCGCCAATGGTGCAGTTGCACTGGAGAATTCTTTGCCGACGCCGGATTATATCGCTGGTGGCGTCAATTTCGACTTCAACGGCAGCTCTTTTGACGGATCCGGTAATTTCAATCCGCTGCTGGATGACGCAGGTAGTGGCGGCGTTACCACCTACGACGGTGATACCCTCAACTATTCGTTGTTGTCATTCCACAGCCAGGGACCGGATGACTTTGATATTTTTGGTTTGACAGTAAGAACTTTAGAGCCATTGACTTCAGGCACGGTAAATATTGCCGCCCCTGGTACCGTGTCCACCTACCCGCAAGCTCAGGCGTTTTACCTGCAAAATGGCTCCCTGGCAGACCTTTACCTCTTACTTCAAAATCCTTCCATGGAAACATTGGGGAGTTTGAGCACAACAGACATTTACGGTGCAATCTCTGGCCAGGTCACATTCACGCGATCAACATTTAATTGGGATGGAACATTCAGTGGTCAACTCGTAGCAATGGGACCGATTCCCGTCATCATTCCACTCACCAACGGTGAGTTTAACCTGACGCTTCAGCCCTACGTTGGTGTAACAGACGAAACGGTCGTTGCTCCAAATACATTTACACTGGGTGCGAATTATCCCAATCCGTTTAACCCATCCACCCGAATTCCCTTCAACCTGCCTGAGGGTGGAAAGATTCGTCTGGAAATTTTCGATCTCGCCGGTCGCTCGGTGGAAACACTCTTGAACGGTGTGGTCTCTGCCGGCCAGCATTCGGTGAACTGGCAACCGACAGCAATCGCTTCAGGAGTTTATCTTGTCAGGTTGACGCAAGGGACACAAACGTCATCACGAAAGTTGATGTTTCTGAAATAAGCCGAAGATTCAATTGGTTATATAAGCAGTCTCTCGAGGCTGCTTTTTTTATAGTAAAAAAAGAAAAAAGCTTGCGGTTCAAGCCACTTGAAAAATCAAGGCTCCCTGAACCACGCCATCAGGGCAGTTATTCGCCCGGAACGTCCCGGGAAAAATCTGATTCGTTGTCGGTTTCTCTGAACTGAGAAACCTGTTTTTCCAATCCAGGGAATTCTCGGTAAGCCGCACTTATTCAAAAGCGTAAGTCAGGTTAGAGTTACGCTATCGTGACAAGCAAAGTCATATATATCACCATCTTAATTACAACGATTTTATGGTGTAGTTCGTTCGTACATATTAACTATCTATTTTGGCACGGATATTGTGCCAATCGCTGGTATATGCGTGGTTTGTTATACTTGATGGCGTCTGAGAATTTTGGGAAATCCCTATTTTTTTCTTCGTTTAATAATATTAAGAAGACCATCGACGATGTTGCTTTAGGGTCTGGTGTAACATTCAAATTTGCGCGACAGGTTGACTGAACAGGAGGTTTTTTTTTCATGTCTAAAAAAATGGTAACTATCGATGGTAATGAAGCAGCGGCTTATATCGCCCATAAAACAAATGAAGTCTGCGCCATTTATCCCATTACACCCTCATCAAATATGGGTGAATGGGCTGATGCGTGGTCGGCAATTGGCAGAACTAATATTTGGGGTACTGTACCGGATGTCGTGGAAATGCAGAGTGAGGGCGGCGCGTCCGGCGCTGTCCACGGTGCATTGCAGACGGGAGCATTAACGACAACATTCACGGCCTCACAGGGATTATTACTCATGATCCCGAATATGTACAAAATTGCTGGTGAATTGACCTCCACCGTCTTTCATGTCTCTGCCCGCACGCTGGCAGCTCATGCGCTTTCTATTTTTGGAGATCACAGTGATGTCATGGCTACCCGAGGAACGGGTTTCGCGATGTTGGCCTCGAATTCAGTCCAGGAAGTCATGGATTGCGCCCTCATCGCTCAAGCGGCTACCCTGGCGTCACGCGTGCCATTCATTCACTTTTTTGACGGGTTCCGCACCAGTCACGAGGTGATGAAAATAGAGCAAATCAATGATGATGTTATTAAGACCATGATTGACGACGATCTCGTCATCGCTCACCGCAAAAGAGGCTTGAATCCCAATCATCCTGTCTTGCGCGGTACGGCTCAAAACCCGGATGTTTTCTTCCAGGCTCGGGAAACCATCAACCCATTCTACGACAAAACACCGGGATTCGTCCAGGCCGCCATGGACAAATTCGCAACGCTCACCGGTCGCCAGTATCACCTGTTTGATTATGTAGGCGCTCCCGATGCTGAACGAGTCATTATCATAATGGGCTCTGGCGCCGAAGCGGCACAGGAACTGGCCGAATTTCTGGTGGAATCCGGTGAAAAAGTGGGTGTCGTATTCGTTCGGCTTTACCGCCCGTTTTCCATTGATAATTTCATCAAAGTCCTGCCCAAAACTGTGAAAGCGATCGCCGTTCTTGACCGAACCAAAGAGGTCGGTGGTCCTGGCGAACCTCTCTACCTGGATATTATGACCGCTTTAATGGAGACTGCCTCCAATGGCTCAATGCCCTTTAGTTCTTTACCAAAAGTCATCGGCGGACGCTATGGTCTTTCATCCAAGGAATTTACCCCGGGAATGATCAAAGCCGTTTTCGATGAACTGAAGAAATCGGCTCCCAAAAATCACTTTACCATTGGTATCAACGATGATGTCGGCCATACCAGTCTCGAATATGATGCGGATTTCTCGGTTCACGAAGATCGGGTTTTTCGCAGCATGTTCTACGGTTTGGGTGCTGACGGTACGGTGGGGGCGAATAAAAACTCCATCAAAATTATTGGTGAAGAGACCGATTTCTACGCACAGGGATACTTCGTTTACGATTCAAAAAAATCCGGCAGCATGACGGTTTCGCACCTGCGTTTTGGTAAGAATCCCATTCACGCCACCTATCTCATCAACAAAGCGAAGTTTTTGGCCTGTCATCAATTTGTTTTCCTGGAAACTCAGGATATTCTCGGACACGCTGAAAATGGCGCCACATTCCTGTTAAATGCGCCATACGGTCCCGATGAAGTCTGGGACAAATTACCGAAGCAAATCCAGGAAACGATCATCGCCAAGAAATTGAATTTCTACGCGATTGATGCCCTTCAGGTCGCTAAAGACACGGGTATGGGCGTTCGCATCAACACCATTATGCAGACATGCTTTTTCGCCCTGTCCGGTGTGTTGGAGCGGGAAGAAGCAATCGACAAGATTAAAGGCGCTATCAAGAAAACCTACGGAACGAAGGGCGACGAAATCGTTCGTAAAAATTATGAGGCGGTGGACCAGACCCTGGCAAATCTGCACAAGATCGAACCCGGCGCCATAAACGGCAAACCTTTGAACGAATCTGCAGTTTCTGATGCAGCGCCAGCCTTTGTGAAGGACGTCACCGCCATGATGATCGCCGGGAAGGGTGATGATCTGCCGGTGAGTAAATTCCCCGTGGATGGCACCTGGCCAACAGGAACTGCCCAGTGGGAAAAGCGGAATATCGCCGCTGAAATTCCCGTGTGGGACGCGGATATTTGTATTCAATGTAACAAATGTATCCTGGCCTGTCCCCACGCCGTGATTCGTGCGAAAGTCTACGATGCAGCGCTACTGGCCGATGCGCCGGCAACATTCAAATCAACTCAGGTTCGTGGTCGGGAATGGGAAGCGACTGAAGTTTATACGCTTCAAATCGCCGCAGAAGATTGTACGGGTTGCGAGATATGCGTGGATGTCTGCCCGGTAAAGGACAAAACCAATGTCAGTCGCCGCGCCATTAACATGGAACCGCAACTCCCGCTGCGTGTGACAGAGCGGGCAAATTGGGATTTCTTCCTGAATTTGCCGGAAGTTGATCGCTCACGCCTGAAGCATGACACGGTCAAAGGTTCGCAGATGTTGCATCCATTGTTTGAATTTTCCGGCGCCTGTTCCGGTTGCGGAGAGACACCGTACGTGAAGCTTGCGTCACAATTGTTCGGTGACCGCATGGTTATCGCCAATGCGACAGGTTGTTCATCCATTTACGGCGGCAACCTGCCCACAACCCCCTGGACAAAGAATAATGACGGTCGTGGACCGGCGTGGTCGAATTCCCTGTTTGAAGATAACGCCGAGTTTGGTTTGGGCTTCCGCTTGACGATTGATAAACATCGCCAATATGCCACTGAATTGCTGCAGGTGTTGAAAAATGACAATAAAGTGAAGGCTGAACTTGCCGATGCCATTCTCACTGCAGATCAAACCGATGAGCCCGGGATTTATGAACAACGGGGAAGAGTTGCTGAATTAGACAAAGTTCTTGAAAAATTGGATGATCCACGGGCCAGGCAACTCTTGAGCTTATCAGAAAATCTGGTGAAGAAAAGTGTCTGGATCATGGGCGGTGACGGCTGGGCTTATGACATTGGCTACGGCGGTTTGGATCACGTACTGGCTTCCGGACGCGATGTGAATGTGTTGGTGCTGGATACGGAAGTGTACTCCAACACTGGCGGTCAGGCTTCCAAGGCAACCCCGCTTGGAGCAGTTGCCAAGTTTGCTGCAGCCGGAAAACCCGGCAATAAGAAGGATCTGGGCATGATGGCCATGTCCTACGAAAATGTCTATGTCGCTCAAATCGCCATGGGTGCGAATGATGCCCAGACGGTGCGCGCTTTTATGGAAGCGGAAGCCTACCCAGGCCCCTCAATCATCATTGCCTACAGCCATTGCATCGCCCACGGCATTAACATGGCCAAGGGTATGCAGCAACAAAAACTGGCGACTGAGACTGGTCACTGGCCATTGTATCGGTATAATCCGCTTTTGGCTGCTGAGGGTCAAAACCCACTGAAGTTGGATTCCAAAGCCCCGACGCGTCATTTCAGCGAATATGCTTATAATGAAACCCGGTACAAAATGCTCACGAAGACCATGCCGGAACGGGCCAAAATGCTTATGGCGGAGGCAGAGAAAATCGCCAAAAAGCGTTATAGTCATTACAGTAAACTCGCCAATCTTTCCCCGGATCAGGAAGCATAAGGAGGAACCCGCATGCGTTTGAAAACAACTTACATGGGATTAGAACTCAAGAATCCCCTGGTTCCTTCCGCTTCTCCAATGTCACGGGAAGTTGATACGGTGAAAAAACTGGAAGACGCTGGGGCACCGGCGATTATCATGTATTCGCTGTTTGAGGAACAGATTCATCATGAAGCCAATGAACTGGACCATTTCCTCTCACACGGCACGGATAGTTTTGCAGAAGCGCTCTCCTATTTTCCGGAACCGGAGGATTTCAGTCGCGGTCCGGATGAGTATCTTGAGCATCTCCAAAAATTAAAAAGTGCCGTGGACATTCCGGTGATTGCCAGTCTGAATGGCATTTCCATTGGTGGCTGGATAGACTATGCCCATAAGATGGAAACCGCCGGCGCTGATGGTCTGGAGCTGAATGTCTATTACCTCCCCACCGATTTAAAGCGCACCAGTGAATCCGTGGAAAATCTCTATGTTGAGATTTTGAAGGCTGTGAAGGGCAAAGTTCATATTCCGGTTTCAATGAAACTGTCCCCCTATTTCAGTTCATTACCAGCATTTGCCAAGCGGTTGGTAGACAATGGTGTGGACGCCCTGGCGCTGTTTAATCGGTTTTATCAGCCGGATATTGACCTGGAAAATCTGGAAATTGAGCCCAGTGTCATTCTTAGCAGCTCCGATGAACTGCGACTGCCCTTGCGGTGGATTGCTGTGTTGTCGGCTTCACTCCATGTAAATTTGGGTGCCACAACCGGTGTTCACACGGCTGAAGATGCGATAAAATTACTGATGGTTGGTGCTGATGCCACCATGATGTGTTCGGCACTGTTGAAAAACGGTCCCGGGCATATCACCCAAATGTTGAACGACATGATTGCCTGGCTGGATGAACATGAATATGAGAGTGTTGAGCAGTTAAAAGGCAGCATGAATTATCGTAATATTGCTGACCCGGAAGCGCTCATGCGTGCGAATTATATGAAAGTACTTAACGCCTATAAATAGCAATACGCGCTCAGTTTTTTTAGACTCCTCCTTGATGGTCAGACAAAATCCCCGGTGCTTGCTGCCGGGGATTTTTGTTTTTGGGATTAAGTGATGAGTGATGAGTAGGAGCATCCCGCGGCTGTCTCCCTGAGCCTCGTCGAAGGACACCCGGTGTTGGACTGTCAATTATGTGGGATCAATAGATCGTCTTCAGTATCCGGAAAACCGAGAACGCGTACGAGTACGAGCAGGAGTCACGAGATTGTTTTCCAGGAGCTGCCACAGTATCATTCGTTGGCTAGAACAGCTGCTGGATGAATTCTCCCCTTTTTGAGGGAGCTTGTCCGGCAACTGACGGAAGAATAAAAGAGGGGTGGTTTTTTAGAGTAAGAAGAAAGAGGAAAGAGTAAGACATCGAGAACGCGTACGAGTACGAGCAGGAGTCACGAGATTGTTTTCCAGGAGCTGCCAC
>MNWS01000142.1:10560-13224 GCA_001872685.1 Fidelibacterota bacterium CG1_02_48_14 | reverse complement strand
TTGGGTGCTGTCCGGCGCCAGCGCCATTGCCCTTGATTGTCTTTATAAAATTCCCATTTATCACTCATTTTTAGTATCCCTCTTTATCGTCTGTGAGTTTTCCCAAAGGCTATTTGCCAACCATGGATTCACCAGCGACTGCCGTTGGCCGGGAGGTGTGAGTCCCCCCCGGCATTTCGTTAAATGGCTTAAAAAATTGCTGCTTATCATGATCATGGATGAATCACGACCTCTACACGCCGATTGAATGCCCGACCTAACTCGGTTCTGTTGTTCGCGATGGGTTGACTCTCGCCGTACCCAATGGCTTCAATGTTGTCGGCCTGCAGTTTTGTATTGGCCAGGATGTACTGCTTAACAGCTTCGGCTCTCTGAATGGACAAGGTTAGATTCTCATCGTCAAGACCGTAAGAATCCGTGTAGCCCGCAACGGTAATATTGGATGCTTCTAATGTGGCGATGGCATTCTGTACCTTTGTGAGCAGATCGAACGATTTTTGTTCGATCGTGGCTGCACCACTGGGGAAATCGAGACCAACCAGGCGGATGATAATATCGTCACCCTCACGTAAAACCCGGGCTTCGGTCTTCCTGAAGGATTGTTCCACCTTCGTGAATTGCGCCTGAGTTCTGGCACGACGGGCTAATTTGTCCGCCAGATCTGATTTGATTCTCGCCTGATTGTCCAAACTCCCAACAAGTTCAGCCGTCCGCCTTTGTTGTAACAGCGCTTCAACTTTATACCATGCAATATCCTGACTTAACCCGGTAACACTATCCTGATACATATTGATATAGGTGATGATATCGTTGGTAGGCGGCGCGTAACCCGCATCGAACGATGCGACAGCACCCGTTTGTTCGGCGATTCTTTGCAAAGGGACTTCTGATGCTAAAAACAGATCCTCCCAGGTATGATCCTTCGCTTTCAGAGACTTGATGGTGGATGCCAGATAAATGGCATGTTGGGCTTCGTGTCTGGATTGCAGGACGAGACTACGGGCGAAATCAATATCATACCGATTTGCATTTAATTCTTTATCCGCTTGTTTGAAAAGCTGGCGTGCCAGAGCCAGAGTTTTTGGTGCATGTTCTATGACATTTAACTCATCTGCCCGCTTCAACAGATCCCGGGTTTCAGTGAGATAATAGACCTTGATCGCATCAAGCTCAGCCTTGCGGTAAAGGTTTTCTGCAGCTCTACCAGCTTTTCGGGCATCATCAACTTTTCCATCTTCCAGAATCCCGGTTGCCTCATTGAATTTTGCTTCTGCTTCTGCCCAGAGTTTTGGCGTGTATTTACTCGATTCGGTAAATTTAGCGTCGTTCCGAGCCTTGATCGTGTTGGGGAATGTGACCTGAGCTAATTTCGATGCACGAATTGCCCGATTAAAATAGGCGGCTGCATTACCCAGATTTTTTTGAATTTCATCCAGCTTGACTTCATTCTTAAAATCTGACTGCGCTTGCTTGTAATATTGAACACCCTTGGAAAAATTGCTGGGTGCCAACACATTCGCATTGACTTTTTCCGCAGCGTGCCAGGCCGTATTGGCCTCCATGAAAAGGGTTGCCTTCAGGTTGGCTTCCTGCGGCGTGAGCGGCACTGAGGGTTTCGTATTTGAGCATGACATGACCATCATACTGGTGGAATATGCCAGGGTTATCCCCAGGACCATTTTTAAAATTCGTCGTTTTTGAAACATGATTCTCTCCTCGAAATTGGTTACACTGACGTGATTACTTTACTTTGCTTTGCCAATCCATGATCAGGTTCATTTTGTTAATCCTGATTAGTCTGGCTAATGGCTTATTGACTCGCGTGGTGAAATATTTCGCTCCTTTCTCTGGTACACGGGGTATTGGTACCGATCAAACCCTCAACAACTCTACTTGAGGAATTGCATGCGTTTCATGGAAACAAATGATCCTGCCTGCAGACGATAGATGTATAAACCGCTGGGGAAGTCCCGTGCATCCCATTCGACCTGATAGTCACCCGGGATTTGCACCTCATTCACCAGTTCGCTGACTCTTCTGCCTAATACATCAATAATTGACAGGGATACTTTGGTGGTCACCGGTATTTGATAATTGATTCGGGTTACCGGGTTAAAAGGATTGGGGTAATTCTGGGAAAGCATGAACGCCATCGGAATTGGGTTGCCTTCAACTGTCGTCACCAATTCAGGGACGGTGATGGCGCTGGAAGCGATGGTAACCGCAGCGATGCGGGCCAGTAATCTCCCCTCAACCGAGGCACCGCTATTCAGAGAAATGGATTGATCTGCCATGATGGTGCCCTTGAATACCGAGGTGGTTCCGAGCGTCGCTGATGATCCAACCTGCCAAAAGACGTTGGCAGCCTGAGCACCGCCAGCAAGAACAACCGCGACACCATTGGCAACCGTGAGTGAGGAGGCAATCTGGAAAATCCAGACATCGTCAGGACCACCAGAGAGTGTGACATCTGACCCGGTGATTGACACCAGGATTTCACTCGTGAATTTATAGAGACCCGGAACCAGCGTCAGTCCGCCGATGTCACCAGCCCCAGGATTTAGAAAAGGACCTGTGGGAATGGGTGTACGCGCTGCAGCATCATTGTAGGCAATGGTTAAATCACCCTGTGCCGTCGTGAGCATCGAAGCCGCCGGGACTGAT
>MNWS01000142.1:0-10553 GCA_001872685.1 Fidelibacterota bacterium CG1_02_48_14 | reverse complement strand
GACCAGTCGCATCAACCGTGTAAATCGTGCCGGTGACTTCAGCGTCACCAAATCCAGTGATTCCGCTGCCGGCGGCCGGACTCAGACCAATATCGCCTGTGACAGCAGAGACCGGGATATTCGATACCAGGGATCCCGCTAAAATCGCAAAATCAGCCGTTGAACCCAGGTCAACCGGATCGAGTGGCTGCGAAAATGCGAGCGACATTGGCACGATAAGCGTAACCATTCCTATCACCTGCAACCGCGTCCATCGTGCAAATCGCAGGAGAAAAATGGGGCGAGCTGTTTTAATTAATTTCATGGGAATCCTCTTTTCTTATATAAGCCGAACCAATTATTTCGCTGAATTACTGGTCCCGGCTTTCAAACAGTCAAAACAGGCACCACGGGAAAAGCTCTGTTACCTTCCCATGGTTGGCTGACCTATTTGAGATACATCAATTTCCTGGAGGCGATATTTTGCCCCTGGCTCAGTCTGACCAAATAAATTCCGGAAGCGATTGCTGTGGGCTGCCAATCCACTGAATGCTCCCCGGCGTCGGCTACTTCGTCTAACAGCGTCTCAACCGGTTGACCGGCCAAATCAAATATTTCCAGACGAATATTTCCGCTTTCCTGGACGATGAAGGGAATCCTTGTGGATGGATTAAAGGGATTGGGATAAGCCTCAGCCAATGCAAAGGATTTCGGGTAGACGCTGATGGCCGGAACTGTGATTGTTCGAATCCAGTCATCATGCGTGGTTGTTTTTCCAGCGTAATCCACATCCTGCAAACGATACCCGTAGGTTGAACCGGCGGTAACCTTCGAATCCGTATAGTCATAGCGATGTTCTTCAGTGGTGCTGCCATAACCAGCCAGCTCTTTGTCCTCGGTGAAATTGGCTATTGCCAACCACTCACCGTCTGCTTCCTGACGCTGAATATTGAAACCGAGATTTTCGATTTCAGCACTCGTTATCCAACTCAGGAGGACAGAACCACCCACCAGCTCCAGGTTGAATTCCGACAGGGTCACCGGCAGGCTCACATCATTGGCATTCAATTCAACTGCACCTGTCGCGGTTACCGCTCCGGCTAACAAGCGACCATTATTGATCGTGGCACCCGAATTCACCGTGATGGATGTGTTTGCCAAAATAGTTCCCTGAAAGGTGGAGCTGCCCCCAATCGTTGCGGAGCTGCCAACCTTCCAAAAAACATTGGACCACACCGCACCGCCAGTAAGCACGACGTGACTTGAGACGCCGGTGATCAAGGTGGAGGCAGCCTGGAAAATAAAAACATCCGTGGCGCTGCCACTGAGGGTGAGGGTCCCGGTCAAACCAAGGGTACCCGCGGAATAAACACCAGTCGTCCGTTCTGTTCCACCGAGTTCACTTGCGATCGTGGTTGAGCTTCTACCAGCCGCATCAACGTAGGCGGCATTTAAAGCGATCATCGCCGCCTGAGTTGTCTCATCACCACCGTGATTTACACCGGTATAATTGGACTCATCTAAGCCTGTTATGGTTGTGGTGGGATAGGATCCAATATCCCCATCAAGCATGGTCGACGCTCCGGTATTGCTGATTCCTGCAGCAGCCAGGACCACAAAGCTGGATGCCGTACCAAGATCAACAGTCGCCGGCGATTGAGCCATCCCGGAGGCCGGGAGCATCAGTTGTATGGCCAGTGTGAGTGAGAGGGCTTTCAGAGCTTTCTTCCCGTCACCCACCAACCTGGTTCTGAACATTGTTAGCTGTGTCTTCATCATAACCTCCCTATTTAATAATCTTGAAGACGATCCGGCGATTCATGGCGCGACCGGATTCAGTTTCATTGTCACCGATTGGGTGAAGTTTTCCGTAACCAACAGTTGTCAATCTATCCTGGTGAATACCTTTTGAGACCAGATAATCTTTGACAACCTGAGCGCGCTGGATGGACAATTCCATGTTATAAGCCTTGGTGCCGATATAATCCGTATAGCCCTCAACCTCAAATTTTGCACCGGGCGTTTCTTTTAATAAAACAACGGATTTATCCAGGACGGGGTATGATTCTGGTAACAGCTCCGCTTTATCGAATGCGAAATTCACACCCACAAGCACCAGAATGTCATCTTCGAACTGCATGATATACCGCTCGACAACGACATCCGTTGAGATGACCTGGGGAATGTGCTTGATAATCAACTGTTCAATCCGCTTATAGTCAGTCATGTCTTTGCGTGCCGGAACCACATAATTATCCTGGTCCTCGCAGATTGTTGATTCGTCGCCTTTGCCAAAGATGAAATTGATACCCGCGCTCAACACCATGTAGGAATCGCGTCCGTTCAGTTCAGCGGGTGATACGGAGCCGTCAAGTTGCGAGTTGTTCGTTACATGGTACCCGAATTCTGTGACAAAACTCCAATTGGTGTTGATGCTGTATTGGGCTCCGACACCGAGACCTAGTTGAGTACCATAAGCGCTGGGGTCTAACGTGGTGGTCTGGAAATTTACTAATTTTCTATAATTAGCCCCGCCACCAAAGAAGAGGTACGGTGAAACCGGTGCGCAGGGGGCCGGATAATAGAGCATATCGATATTGGTCGTCATGAGTTCGGTTTCTTCTGTTATCAGGTTGGCCGAACCGTCTGTCCATTGCCCCTCCATGTGGGAGAAACTTCCTTTGAAGCGCATTCCAATTCGTTCAGAAAAGTTGCGTTGTAATAAGAAATAGCCACCATAATTGGAATTAATGGCTGTAACATTAACCCCATAATATCTGGGGTAGGTTAAACCAACGCCCATCGCCCAGCTTTCGGTAAGCAATTGTGCGTTTGTGCTGCCAATACTGAGTGTCAGCATCAGGGCCAGCGTCATTGATAAGTGTTTCATTTGATTTCTCCTTTAAGAATAAATAGGGTGAGGAGTTTTGAGGCTCCTCACCCACGCATGTTTATTGCGGTAATACGATAGTTGCTTGATCTAATGAAACCTGTCCCGCAGCAGCGCCCTGTATCAGAGCACGACCTTCCAGCGTGGCACCGGTCAACAATGAGATTGAGGTGCTGGCGATGAGGGTTCCCTTCATGATGGAAGTGGTTCCAAGTGTGATTGTGGAACCGGCAACCCAGTAGATGTTCTTGGCTTGAGCATTGCCTGCCAGGACGACCTCACTGGAGGATTCCGTCGTGATGGATGTTGAGCTACGGATTACAAATACAGCATTGGAATCACCCATGGCATCCAGGTAAACAAAGCCTCCGGGGGAGATCTCGTAGGAGCTGCCCGATTCGTAAAGGCCGGGATACAACGTCAATCCGTTGAGATTGCCTTCCAGGTTAACCGGGTTCAGCCGCGCTGCATCAACAGCATCCAGATAGGCGACCTCTGCATCATCCTTGGCATCAATCAACATCTGTGGTGTTGGAACAGCATAGTCGGCTGCAAACACTTGACCGGTCACCTCTGGTGTGGTTGAGAATTCAAGTGACACATCCGGCGTTAGGACAAATCCGGTTATGGAACCCGCGAGTCCGGGGCTAATACCAACATCACCGGTAATGGACGAGGTGGGGATGTTGCTGATAGCCTGATCTGACAGGATCGCAAAGCGAGCCGAGCTTCCCAGGACGGGATGGTTCTGCCCCAGTTCATAGTTAGCAACCAGGGTTATGTCCGCAGTGATGATGAAGCCATAGATCGCGTTTGTCGATACTTCAACGCCATTCTCCGTCCAGTTGATAAACTGGTACCCGGCTTTTGAAGTTGTCCTGACTGTGACTGAGTCATCCGGAGCGTAGGTATCGGCTCCGTACAGATTCCCGCCATCCAGCGGATTTGATTCCAGAGTGACGATATAGCCATCAATGGCAAAGTTCGCCACCAGGGTCGTGTCCATTGTTATAATGAAGGTATAACTTGAGTCTACGGTAATCTCATTACCGTTCTCGGTCCAGTTCACAAATGAGTAACCAATCTCCGGAACGGCTTCAATGGTCACAGAACTGCCGTGGTCATATGAACCACCACCGGAAGTTGATCCACCCAGCAGCGGATCCGGCGCGAGTACGACATTATATGAATTGAGTGTAAAGTTGGCCACCAATGCCAGGTCTTCACTTATGGTGAAAGTGTAGGCTGCGTTGGTTGATACCTCAACACCAGCCGCGGTCCAGTTCGTGAACGAATAGCCAATATTGGGTATCGCCTCCACGGTAACCGATTCACCAAACTCGTAGTTCCCGCCTCCAGTAACCGAACCACCGGGTAAAGGATTGACGGACAATGTGATGTCGTAGCTCAGGATCGCAAAGTTCGCGACCAGGGTTGTATTGCCTGCAAGTTCAAACTCATAAATTGCAGTCGTGGCAACTTCTACCCCAGCCTCGGTCCAGTTCACAAATTCGTAACCGGCATTCGGTACCGCCGTTACAGTTACGGTATCGCAGGAGTTGAATGTACCAGCACCGCTAACCACGCCACCTGCTAACGGCAGCGCTGAAAGTGATACGGTATAAGGGGTAATCGTTTCGAAAATCCACACATGATTGTCTGCCATCGGCGTACCGGCTGCATCCTTGACACCGGTGGTGATGGTGGCGATATAGGTCGAGCTCGGCTCAAGATCAGACTGTGGGATAAAGGTCGCCGTGACACCAACATAGCTGACGGTACCGGAAACAAAGGTGGCACCGTGCATCTTCATAATCGTGAAGTTGGCAGTTGTAATCGTTGCGGCATCCATTGCCTCACTGAAGGTGACCGTGATTTGTTTGTCTATTGCGACGCACAATTCAACGTCTGTCGGGTCCGTCATGCTGACTTCAGGTGGACCATCAGAGGCTTCAATACCTGTTGTGAAATCCCATACATAGTCGGTCGCCAGGGCAATACCGGCAAGGTTTTCAGCACCAGTTGTAATCGTAGCAGTATACTCTGTATTGGGTGCCAGATTGCTTGCCGGTGCGAAAAAGGCTGTCGAGCCGGAATAGGATACAAAGCCCGAAACGGGCGTCGCACCAAGTTTTATTGTAAATGTTGCCGCCGTGATCGTCGTGGCATCCATGGGGACGCTGAAGGTCGCGGAAACAATTTTATTTAAGATTACTGCACCTTCGCCATCCGCCGGATCGGTAGAACTTACCGTGGGTGGCACAATGACAGTTGCCGTTCCGGTCGTAAAGCTCCAGGAATAGTCGGTCGCCAGGGCGTTACCGGCCAGGTCCTGAGCACCGGTTGTAATCGTAGCGGTATACTCAATATTGGGAGTCAGATAGCTAGCAGGTGCGAAGAAGGCAGTCGAACCAGAATAGGATATAAAGCCCGAAACTGGCGTCGTACCACGTTTTAGAGTAAATGTTGCCGCAGTGATCGTCGTAGCATCCATGGGGACACTGAAGTTTGCGGAGACAATTTTATCTAAAATTACTGCGCCTGCGCCATCAGCCGGATCAGTTGCACTTACCGTAGGTGGCGTAATCACAGTAGCCGTGCCGGTCGTGAAGGTCCAGGAATAGTCTGCAGCCAGAGCGTTATTGGCCAGGTCCTCAGCACCGGTTGTTATGGTGGCGGTATATTCCGTATTGGGGGTCAAATTTTCAGAAGGATTAAAGACCGCAGTCATCCCGGAATAGTACACAAACCCGGCGATTGCATTAGCGCCCTCATAAATTGTGAAGGTTGCCGCCGTAATCGTCGTGGCGTCCATTGTTTTACTGAAATTAGCAGCAATATTCTGGTTCAGAGGAACACCAACAGCCGCATCAGCCGGATCCGTTGAGCTCACCACCGGCGGTGTAATCACCACGGTGGCACCTGTGGTAAAATACCACACCACATTTGACACCAGCGCATTACCAGCCAGATCCCGGGCACCCGTTGTAAGGGTTGCCGTATATTCGGTATTGGATACCAGAATACTTGCGGGTGAGAACAGGGCGGTCGTACCGCTGTAGGATACGAAGCCCGAAACCGGTGTGGTCCCGTGCATGATGGTGAATGTCGCCCCGGTGATCGTGGTGGCATCCATGGTTTTGCTGAAAGTAGCCGCAACCTGCTGGTTCAAAGCCACATTTACCGCGCCATTAGCCGGATCAGTCGAACTTACGGTTGGAGGTGTCGTGACAATCGCGTCTCCAGTCGTGAAGCTCCAGGAATAATCTGCCGCCAGGGCGTTACCGGCAAGGTCTTTCGCCCCGGTGGTGATCATGGCCGTGTATTCGGTAGCTGCTTCCAGATTTGCAGCCGGTTCAAAGACCGCTACCATTCCGGAATAGTACACAAACCCGGCGATTGAATTAGCGCCATCATTGAGGGTAAAGGTTGCCGCTGTGATGGTCGTGGCATCCATCGTTTTACTGAAATTTGCAGCAATATTCTGGTTCAGAGGAACCGCAACAGCCGCATTTGTGGGATTCGTTGAACTCACCACCGGTGGTGTAATCACCACGGTAGCGCCTGTTGTAAAATGCCATACCACGTTTGATGCCAGCGCATTACCAGCCAGATCCTGGACACCTGTTGTAATCGTAGCCGTGTATTCGGTATTTGATTCCAGAATAGTTGCAGGTGAAAAGAGGGCTGATGTTCCGCTGTAGGATATGAAACCCGAAACCGGTGTCGCATCCTGCAATAAGGTGAAGGTTGCTCCGGTGATCGTGGTGGCATCCATGGTTTTGCTGAAAGAAGCAGCAATCTGCTGGTTCAATGCCACATTAACGGCGCCATCCGCCGGATCGGTAGCACTTACCGTGGGCGGTGTAATGACCCCGTAGCCGTGCCGGTGGTGAAACTCCAGGCATAGTTGGCCGCCAGCGCGTTACCCGCAAGGTCCTCAGCACCAGTTGTGATCGTGACATTATAGGTGGTATTGGGAAGCAGGTTATTCGCAGGAGCCAGGAGCGCAGTTGTCCCTGAGTAAGAGACAAAACTTGAAATGGCTTCCGTACCCTGCGTCAGGGTGAATGTCGCGGCAGTGACCGTCGTAGCGTTCATGCCCGTGCTGAAATTGGCTGAAATTTTCTGATTCAGCGCCACACCGACGGCAGCATTGGCCGGATCGGTTGAACTGACCAAGGGTGCCGTGTTGACAACGGTTGCACCGGTTGTAAACAGCCACACATTATCGGACGCCAGAGCATTACCAGCCAGATCTTCGGCTCCAGTCGTTATGGTTGCCGTGTACAACGTATTGGGTTCAAGGTTAACGGCAGGTGAAAAGAGGGCGGTTGTCCCCGTGTAGGAGACAAAACCCGAGACAGATGTACTGCCGTGCGTTAAAGTAAAAGTTGACGATGTGATTGTCGTAGCATCCATTGTTGTACTAAAAGTTGCTGCGACTTTCTGATTCAGAGCCACATTGGTGGCAGAATTTGCCGGGGCTGTAGAACTTATTGTTGGTAGGACAAGAACTGCATTCTCACCCGTCGTAAAGGTCCACATATAGTTATTTACCAGCGCATTTGCCTCGGTGTCCTTGGCGCCTCTGGTGAGCATGGCGGTATAGGCCGTATTGGGCTCCAAGTTGGTCGATGGGGCAAAAATGGCTGTAACACCGGTGTAGGACACAAATCCTGCAACAGCGGTGTTCCCTTGCCTGAGTGTGAAGGTCGCTGTTGTTATCGTTGTGGCATCCATCGGAACACTGAATGTCGCGGCGATCTTTTGATTAATAGGAACGCCGATAGCTGCATTACCAGGGTTGGTGGCACTAACCAATGGCGCTGAAATACTAGGAGGCGAAACGACTCCCAGTCGCTGCTCGCAGCTCATGATGATGATGGACAATACCAAAGGTATCAATCCCATCAGTAAATAGTTTTTCTTTAAATACATTTTCAGTCTCCTTTATAAGAGTTGTTACAATTCAATTGAAAAAAATTTGACCGGTACCAGGGGTAAGTCCTGATCCTTGGGGAAGAAATCTGAGATAGTTTCACTTTGCTGCTCACAATCTCGGTCTTCTGCCCTGGATGATGGTCACCAGGATGACAATAATGGCGATGATCAGCAAAACATGAATGAAGCCACCCATGGTGTAAGAGGAGACAAGGCCTAAGAGCCATAAAACAACTAAAACCGAAGCGATTGTCCATAACATCGTAATTATCCTTATTTATCCTGTTAGTTTTCCCTGTTTTGCACAATCAAGGCGATTCTATCATGCTTCGCCAGGGTGCCATTGTTTAGAAAGATGACACTGCCGCCCATTTTCAGGACCTTTTCGATAACCAGATCAATGACATCGTCAATGATGTCCCACAACTTCACATGCTCTGCGAGGACCAGTGAATGGGATCCGGAGATGATGTCTCCCTTAACCTGATAATTTTCCTCGACAAACAGGGTAGCACAGGGTTCTGTCGTTACGGCATACTCCACTGCTTCAATCCCTGAAACGACCTGATTCGCTTTGGATGCCGCCGCCAACTCACGTAGCGCGTTTCTATTTTTTCCAGCGATGGTCTCCTTAATCAAGGGCCAGACAATCTTGCCCAAATCGTGAGGTGAGGTCGCATCGTAATCGCCCTCGATGGTGCCCATAATGATTTTTTGACGATTTTTAAAGGCAGCAAATGCCGTCAGATTCTGCTCTTCTCCCACCAGAACCAATTGAAGTGGGTCCTGATTGAAATAGTGTTCAAAACGCTTATCTGTTTTCAACATATCTTCTTGAACTTGAGGTTCTGTCCGGACCATTCCGGCAGCACTTTCTGCCTGACTGGGGAATGCATAGGGAAACTTCGCATTCTGAATGTCAATCAGCTTTTCCCGAAATCCTTCGTAAAGCCGGGCGTTGCGATCGCTCAACACGAGGACATAATAATGGATACTCATCTGCATAGCTTTACCCGAAAGTTCTGGAGCTGGGGTGTGTATATTCATTTTGATGTCATTTTCCCGTTCATGGTTTTTTGTGTTCTATAGTTAAACGAATCCCGAACTGATGTAAATCGGCCGAAGGGATGAAAAGGGGACTAGTTCTTTAGGACTAAAGAGAACACATTTAGTCGATCTAAATCGATACATTTCATGAGGATACCAAATGCTCAAGGCTTATGGCGTACGGGTTTTTCGGCGAATTTTCTGAGACTTCAGCCGGTAGAAAATGATGCCCCGAAAGGTCCATTTACCACCTTAAAAATTGGAGTTAAAAAAAATTCTATGAGGAGGCGACCTGCACCGGTTCGGGAAAGTTTAGGCTTTACAAGCAGGGGTAAGAGGAAATTTTAAAACAAAGAGAGAGGAACCGGATGGATGAACGATTCCCTCAAGGGAATGATTTATTTCGATGCCGGGCTATTAATCAGTTCGGAGAATTGTTAAAAAAAATATGGATGCCGTTGATGTTGTCATTTTTTTTAAAAAATGGACTGTTACACAGCGAAAGTGCCCGATTTGTCCAGACCTTCCTCTCGAACAAAGGCGGCAATTTGCAGGCGGGTGTTGAGCTCCAACTTTTCAAGAATATTGTGCACATGGCTTTTAACAGTGAAGGTGGCGATATGCAGGTGTCCGGCTATTTCCTTGTTACCCAGGCCCTTGGCGATCAGATTGACGACCTCACGCTCCCGGTTAGTAAACTGGATGGATTCAGGTTTAATTTCCCGGCCGGTCGTGATAGCGTGTTCTACGATTTGTGAAAAAAGCGTGTTGGTCATGACCGAGGGGAGTACTTTTTCCCCATCCGCAACCCTTTTAATCGTATCAACCCAGACCGAAAATGGGGAATTCTTAATGATAAATCCGTCACCACCAGCTTTCACAAACTCAATAATATCAACATAGTCAGGCAGAATATCCATGGCGATGATTTTCGTGGGTGGAAGTTCTTTCTGAAGCAGGGACATCAACTCTAAACTGTAGATTTTTTCCAGCCCCAGATCCAAAAGTACCACATCCGGTGGAGTGCCAACTTTTTTCATGTGCATCAGTGAATCGCCGTCCTCCGATGTGGATATAACATTGAATTCACCCTGCCCATTGAGCATAGCCGCAATCCCTTCCCTCAACAGGTGATTGTCTTCGATGAGCAGAATTTTAATCTTCGTCATAAACGCTCCCTAAATCGTGTCTATTTGCACTTATCTGACGCCGGGTAAGTTTGTCGGATACAGCTCCGATAGGTTGCCTCCGCCCTAAAGATAATTCTGATCTCAAAACCCCAAAACAAATTTTTCACATAACATGAAGATCTACAACGCATTCCCGACCTTGGTACACTTGATTATTTTGATTTTGGTAGAAAAGAGCCTTGCCATTAGCATAAGATTCTGGTGTCAGGGATTTCTGCGTTCGTCTTTCCGGAAACACATTCCTGAAGAAGCTCCTGGAGCGATGGTCAAGTGGAGCACTTGATCGGGAACTTGAAAAAGACAGCCGCATTTTGAGGATTTACCTCCTATGCCAAATGAACTTTGAAATGGCTATAAGTCGTTGCACAGTAAGAATGCTGCACCATTCACACTTCTGTCATTCTGTTGCTGATCCTACCGGCAGCACCGGATAATCGTGTAAAAAAAACGACAACCCGGTGCCACAATGCAATTCCCATAAAATTGGCTGCCGCACCTGAATT
>MNWS01000114.1 GCA_001872685.1 Fidelibacterota bacterium CG1_02_48_14 | reverse complement strand
TCCGGCCTTGACCTTTTTGATGTTTCCGATCCCGAAAATTACTCCGAGATTGGTAATTATGGCATGTCGGCTGAAATTCGTACAATTGGTCTTCTCGGTGCAGACATTGCTTTAATTGCCGACGGATCAACCTTAAATATCGTTCGCTGCCTGGCAGATGGTAGTTTTGAGCCGATAAGCAGCCACGTGTTTGAATATGAGATTAATGGCGATATTGATGTTCTCGGCGACTATGCCTATGTCTTTACTGAAGGTGGAATGTATACCCTCGACCTAACCAATCCAGCCAACCCCTTTGAATATGTTTTTGGGCAAGATAGTTGGAAGTTTGATATTGTTGGTCAGTACAGTGAAAATCGCGCTTTGATTGTTGACAGGGTGAATATTTCTACAAATTTGAACGTTTATGATATATCAAATCTGCCAAACCTTGAGCGACTAACGATGGGGGGAATTGGTTTATTCGATGAAGATGAGGCGATTGCCTATTCAGAAACACATGTGTTTACATTCTCATATGATGAAAACGATAATGAATTAATCGTTGCTAGGAGACTAAATGATTCTAGTTTAAGCCAGATGGATGGTAGTGCTAATGTTACCGGTAACCACTACGATAGCAAGATTATTTATTATAACAATATGGTTTATATCTTTACTGGCGGGGGCACAAATGCCACATTGAATATTGTTGATGTTAGTGTGATAAGTGACATGGTGGTCACCGCACCAACTTGGGATTATGGCACTGTACTGAGTGTAATCGGTGTTGTGGATGACAGGATTATCACAGCAACTTCAGACGGTTACATCCGGATTTTCGTCGCCGACGGTCAAACCCTGACACTTGATGCTGAATTCACTACGGATGGTTTGATTGGGTATGACCTTAAATTCTCCGGACCCAATTTCATGCTGATGGTTGCCAGCGATCAGCATTTCTTTACATTGGACATCTCTAGTCACGTAAGTGTTCAGGAAACAGGCGATAATGCCATCCCTTCAGAATTTGCATTGAGTGAAGCGTATCCAAACCCCTTTAACCCCACCACCACAATTGAGTATTCCGTTCCCGCTGCCGCCCAAATCTCCATGAAAATCTATGACCTTGTCGGTCGGGAAGTGGAAACATTGTTTTCGGGTCACCGGGAATTAGGTAATTATGAGCTGAGATTTGATGCCTCATCTTATCCCTCCGGGGTTTACTTCTGTCGCCTTAGTGCGCCGGGATACAGTCAGGTGGTGAAATTGAGTGTGGTGAAGTGATCGTGTAAATCACAAACCGCAAATCCCGAACTCCAATGACCAATGACCGACACAGTCGCGTTCCCCGGTCTTGGGTCATTGGAGTTCGGGTAATAGGATTCTGAATTTGTTTGAGATTTATTGCTTGAAATTTGGAACTTCCGCCAAACCTGCATTTTCCCGTCTGGGGTAGCGCTAATCTTCCAGAATAAAAAGAAAGATTTCAGCTTCGATTTTCGCACAATAATCCACCTCTTCGGGCGGGGCGGTGCGAATGACCAGATTGATTTCAGGCAACCATAACTCTCGTTTTGAAATTTGGGTTTCCAGCGTACTTTCCGGCCATGATCATCGCCAAAGTTATCGGTACCATGGTTTCCACCGTCAAGAACCGGCACTTGAACCGCTATAAACTGCTCATTGTCCAGCCATTGACCCCGGACGAAAAACCGGACGGCGAAGCATTTATGGCGCTGGATACAGTGGACGCCGGCGAAGGCGACCTCGTCCTGGTGAATGACGAGGGCTCAGGTGCGCGGCTCATCATGGATGACGATAATGCACCGGTCCGGGCAGTCATAGTGGGTGTCATCGACAATATTGATTTGTTCGATAAAGCGACTGATTCATAAACCACTAATTACACAAATTTCACATATTGGGAAGAGCGCTTCTGGAAAATATCCCTCTTCCTCTCAGCCTTATTTTTTAATTGTAATACAGATTGAACCGGATATTCTTCTACAGGAAGTTGTAAGAGACTCTATTCGATCTAGCCTGCTTTATTTTCGTGTAATTCGTGTAATTCGTGGTTATCAAACGCCTTTAAATGGCAGATATACCTTATCCACCAACTCCCGGTATTCATCTTCTAAAACGCTATTCACCGTAATTCCGCCTCCACTGCGAAACCATAGCCCATCGGCGCGTTTTTCAATGAACCGAATCATGATGGCCGAATCCAGATTTGTCCCGTCAAACACGCCGCAAACTCCGGTGTAATATCCGCGAGGCTCACCCTCAGTTTGTTGAATGATCTCGACAGTTTTCTCTTTGGGCGCACCGGAGATGGAACCTGCCGGAAGAAGTCTGGAGAGCATGGTCCCCAAATTTTCCTGCCAATTCTCCGGCAATTTACCCCGAATCTCCGAACTGGTTTGCAAAAGTGGTTTACGGATGGTACTCACCCGTTCAATGTATCGAAATCGTTCAACCCGGACATCCTCGGCAATCTGACTCAGGTCATTACGCAATAAATCCACAATCGTGTAATGCTCCGCCAACTCCTTCCGGTTCTCCAACAATTGTTGCGCTGCATCGGGCAGATCGGCATCAATAGTACCCTTCATTGGGAATGTCGCAATCTCGTCATTTTCGATACGAACAAAACATTCCGGCGAAAATACCACGCACCGGTCTTTTAACCACAAGCGGTAAGGCGCTTTACTCCGGTTAAAAATCTCCGATAAATCCAGATTGGTTTCGAGTCGGGTCGGAAAGGTCAGATTCAACAAATAGGAATTGCCGTATTGGAGCGCCGCCATCACCAAATCAAACGCTTTACGGTACTTCTGGAAATCTGGCGGTGTGGCATTGAAATGAACCGGTATTGGATATGATGCGCTCCCGGCTGTAGAATTCGTCATTCCACGAAAATTGAATCGGATTGCTTCACCATTCACAGCGTTCAGCGGTAAAACCAACGGCTTTTTCAATTCAAAATCCAACACAAACAGGCAGGGCGTGGCTACCCGGCCGAACGCATTCAGTTGATTGATCCAATTCATGGGTAATAACATAGCATCGGCCTGTTCAGCGCCGCACGGAATAAATTCCAATGAAATGAGTGTCGAATGGCTATTTTTCGGACGCATGCGAATCCTGTTAATCGACAATCACGACTCCTTCACCTACAATCTGGTGCAATCGATAAAAGCTTCCGGATTCAACCGTCTGGATATAATCAAAAATGATGCACTTACGCAGAACTTGGGGTCAGTGTATGATGCGATTGTCATTTCCCCCGGCCCCGGTTTACCGGAAACTGCTGGTGAATTGATGCCGTTTCTGACTGAATGGGTCGGCAAAAAGCCGATCCTCGGTGTCTGTCTGGGACATCAGGCATTGGGAGTCATTCTGGGTGGACGATTACGCCAATTGAACCACATTCTCCATGGTGAGATCAGCGAGATGACCCAATTACAACGGGATCCGTTGTTCACGGACATTCCGCAAAAATTCCCTGCCGGTCGCTACCATAGTTGGGTGCTGGATGAGAAAACATTACCGACAGAATTGATTCCCCTGTGTCAGGATCCGGATGGTCACATCATGGCATTCAGGCACGTCAGCCAACCCACATACGGCATTCAATTTCACCCTGAATCTTACATGACGCCGGTGGGAGAACGCTTAATTCATAATTGGCTCGGATTTGCTGCACGCAATAAAAACGGCGAATCCGGGTTGGAAATTGGGTGTTGAGTAACTTCCCGAAATGGTCTATAATTGTTTCCTTCAAATGGAAAAGAGTATGTTTAGTAAAACCAGTTACATAATGTCATTGATTCTCAGCATTGGATTCTCCGGGGCTTCGGGCCAGCCGGATCTGAGGGAGGTTTCCGGCACAATCCTTTTAGAGACACCGGTTGAGCGGAAATTGCATAGTCTGAGTCCTTACGCCCGCACCCGCTATGGAAAGACCACCCATACGAAATCCAAACCCAACGAGATTACTGAAGTTGTCCTTTTCATTCCCCAAGAACAACTCCCTACCACTCTCTCGCTGAAACCGGATACATTTTCCATCAAGCAGCATAATCTTCAGTTAATTCCCCACATTCTGGTCATTCCGGTCGGATCGGTTGTAAATTTCCCCAACCATGATAATGTGTTCCACAATATCTTCTCCCTTTCACCTACCAAACGCTTTGATCTGGGCCGTTATCCAGAAGGAGAATCCCGGAGTGTAACCTTCGATGAACCCGGTGTGGTGAAGGTGTTTTGTGATATTCACGCTGAGATGAATGCCCTTATTTACGTAATCGATACACCTCTGTATACCCGCCCGAATCAAGCCGGCGAATTTTCCTTATCCTCTATTCCGCCAGGTAAATATGACTTACATATATGGCATGATATTCTGGGTGAACAGGTCATAACAATTGATCTGGCGGCAGGTGATCTCAACGATTTGACGATTAAGCTGAGTAACTAACTCATGCCGAGATTTACACTGATCCCCCGTAAAAGTCTCCGTGACAAAATATTCGTTTTTACCGCTGGCCTGACTGCATTGGTGATTGGCGTGACAATTGTTTTGGTGAACGCCCGATTCAGCAAGGAGATTTCCACCAACCTCAGCAACTCGCTTTTTCAAACAGCCAAAGTTTTGGAGCATTTTCGTACATCTCAATTTACAGCACTCATGGATCGCGGCGTGGAATTATCACATGAAACCCGTCTGAAAGGCAGCGTAGCCACCGGTGATCCGGAAACGATCCACAACATCCTCTCCGACATTCAAAAAATTCGCAATGAAGATCTGATTCTGATTCTTTCTTCCGACGGTAAGCTGGTGACCTATTGGGGACCATCCGGAATTGAAAACAAAATATATTCTGATGAACCCGCCGTGATGGATGCCTTGAATCTCTTTGACTCACCCGATTTTTGGGAATTGGGTGGGCAATTGTTTGAAATAGCCTGTGTTCCCATTACGCTTGGCGAACAGCTCGTGGGTATTCTGGTACTGGGGAACCATATTGAACGACGCTACATGACTGCTTTCGTTCCAATGAGCTCGGCACAGTTTGCCGTCCTGAAAACCAATCGGGTGATCGCGTCCACGCTCGAATCGGTACCTGATGGCCGCCAGGATGTAGATCTCATGGCAGCAATACAGGGACAGCAGGGGACGGTGTTACGTGACACGGCAGAGTTTATTGTTCCTGTTTTACGAAAAACAGATTTGTTCGATTTCAAGGTCAACCATGAACAATTTAGGGGTATTCTGGTGCCGATATACGGTATCCTTGGAAACGATCTGGGCAACTTTCTGATCTTTGATTCAGTCGACAGGGCTAATGAGCAATTGGTTCAGACGCGTTGGCTTTTGATCCTGATCGGTCTGGGAGCACTCACTTTAGCATTGATTTTGAATTTTTTCCTGTCACGCAGTATCATGTACCCGGTAGAAAAACTGGTACAACATGCTCGCCTGGTTGGTTCGGGTGACCTGACCCGACCCGTTGTTGTTCAGAGTAATGATGAAATTGGTGTATTGGCGAAGGCCTTTGATGAGATGCGTGTTTCACTGGACAAAGCCCAAAAGGAATTGATCACGAATGAGCGAATGTCATTGGTCGGTCGCATGGCCAGTTCGATTACCCACGATTTCAAACAGCCCATGTCCATAATTTCCCTTTATAATCAGATGATGACATTAGGCGAACAGACGAAGGAAAGCCTGGCGGAATTTTACCGGGTCATTGATCGCGAGATCAACCGCATGTTGGGCATGATCAATGAATTGCTGGATTTCTCCCGGGGGGAATACAGTCTCAATCTACAAACGATTCATGTGCATCAATTTATCCGGGAATGCACCGAATCACTCAAACCGGTGCTGGCTCAGGCAAAGGTTGAGTTGAAAATCGATTTGGGTGAAGATCAACCACTTTATATAGATACAGACCGAATGAAACGCATTTTGGATAATTTGATCCGCAATGCAGTTGATGCCATGGGTAATGGCGGTGAAATTCTCATCGGAACCACGGCACGGGAAGAGGACATTATCATTGAGGTCAGTGATACCGGAATGGGTATCCCCGAGGAAATTCGTTCAACCATCTTCGAACCCTTTGTAACCCATGGAAAAGCCCATGGAACCGGTTTGGGTTTAGCCATTGCAAAAAAAATTGTCGAAGAGCATCACGGCGATCTTTCATTTCGGTCTGAGACCGGCACAGGTACAACTTTTTATATAAGGATTCCCAATCCATGAAAAATCATATACGCGTAATAATTACACTCGGGATCCTTGTCCTGATATACCCTCCAGTTTTTTTACATGCCCAAGTCGAAATCACTGGTGATCTGGCGGTCACGGCAAGTGCCCTGGATCGTGATTCCCATGTGAACACCAACTTTCGGGGTGACAGTCCGTTCGATTTGACGCGCTTACGACTGTTTGTGCGTACTCAAGCCACTGAAAATATTGGCGTTTATGCCGAAATCTTTTTGGATAATGAAGCACCTGTCCGCATGAACGGGGCTTATCTCTACATCCGGGATATTATTCAGGATCGGCTTGATTTGAAGGTGGGTATGTTGCCGGCACCCTTTGGGAATTATGGCTTGCGCAGTACCTATTTCAATTTGAATCCTTTCATCGGCGTTCCGGCATTGTGGCACTACAAGACCGGACTGAGGACAGACCAATATGTTACCAATGAGGATCTGATTGACGAAAGCGGAAAGGTTCTGACCAATCGATGGGGTGCCGCACTGGGTTATGATGCCTGTTGGGATATTGGAGTGGAGGCACTGTTTTTCTGGTCAGGATTCGAGTTGAGTGGCGCGGTGACAGCCGGGACCATGGGCGTACCCCAGGCTCGATTCAACAACGGCTATCAGGTTGTCGTTAAAGCGAGTGTCCTGCCCACGGATGGCGTACGCTTTGGGGCTTCATTCGCTCAAGGTCCGTATATGGTCCCCAGTACAAACAGCGGCGCATATCTCGCGCGAGGTATCGGTCTGCCGGACCCGAATGCCGACGCTCCTGAAGACCAAACCACCTTCGGGCTGCATGGAGAATGGTTATTCGGTCATTGGCAATGGTTCGGCGAAGCAGTACAAGTCGATTATGATACGCCTTATGTGTTTGAAAAAAAACTCACGATCCACACTGCATATCTGGAAGGGCGCTGGGATTTTATGCCCGGCCTATATCTGGCTGGCAGGTATGACCTTTGGCGGTACGATCAAATCGCACCATTTGCCAGCGGCATGGGCGGTATTTTTTCATGGGGAAATAATTTTAATCGAATTGAATCTGCCCTGGGTTGGCGGATCAATCGTCAAACATTACTTAAACTGGATTTCCAGTACTGGGATTATCTGGACGAATCGGATCTGCGCCTGGTGGCTTTGCAACTGCATTTGGCTTTCTAGTCGTTATTTTAAATCTCTCTAATTCGCCATGATTGTAATCCAGCCCGAAATCGTCACTTTTGAGCGTGTTGCAGAGCTGGACCTTATGATCTTTGGTGAGCTGATTGCCTCAACTCAAAAGGTTGATAAAATCCTATCCGTACAACATTTGCTACTGGTTGCCCGGGAAGGTGACCAAACAGTCGGGTTCAAGCTGGGATATGCAGATGATCGTCCGGGTCATTTTCATTCCTGGCTGGGTGGTGTCATTCCAAAATATCAGCGGCAGGGCATTGCTACCGAGCTACTTAAAAAACAGGAAGAATGGGCGCGCACCAAAGGTTTCCGGACCATCGGGTTTAACACCTTTGCCGAATTTCCCGCAATTCAGGCCATGGGTGATAAAAATGGTTATCGCCTGGTCCGGACAACCAATTCGCTTATGGGGCAAAAATTGTGGTTTGAGAAGCTGCTTTAATATTGGGCGTGGAGCAAGGCGAGGCGCGACCTGTCCGGTCCATCAGGGTTATCACATGTGATGATCAACGCCGGAAACGAATATTCTGGCATTTTACAGCTGAAAAAACCACCGATTACAAACCATTTCCTCCTTGCCTCTGTTCCCATTCTGACTGATCTTGAAATCAATGCCACACCAGTCCTCATTTCGTTCGCATACACGGATTATCGCCAGTGCTCCGGCTTTCATCTTGGTCATGTTTGCACTTCTGGGATGCAGTGCGCCATGGGGTTCCGTTCAATACCGGGAGGGAAATCCAAATAGCCTTGTTTTTACACTTCCAATATCCGAAGGGCAGCGCGTGACGGGGTCGTATTATGCTGTGAAACGCGATAAAAATGGCCTGGTCAGACAGGTTTGGCAGTACGACAAGAAGGGCAAAGTTATCGGAAAATTCCAGTATACCTGGGAAGATACAACACTTCTGACACGCCGGGATCGTTATTACAATTCTAAGCGAAAATTGCACTCTATCGTGGAATGGCATTTGGAGAATGGCAGACCGGTTGAGAAACATGAATCATTTTACGACAAACAGGGTCAGTACGAAAAGTTGGTGACCACCCGTGTAAATAAAGAGGGTAAACCGATCTACGAGGAGCTCTTTGGGTCAGGGCGCAAACTCGAACAGACCACTGAATATTATTATGATCCCGGGAAACGACTCGATAAAAAAGTGGTGACATATTTCCTGCCCAATGGCGATAAACGCGATTTCTGGGTCACACTCTACACCAACTTTAATACCATTCGCAGTGAAGAGCGGTACCTCATGAATGGCACACTCATCTCATTTTATCGCAACTCCTATGATGTGCTGGATAATCACCTTACCCGGTCCGAGGCATTTAATGAGGAGACTGAAGAGTTGGTCATTAAAGATTTTGATCCGGATGGCCGCCTGATTCGGGAGGAGCTTCTCACCCGGACACGTGTAAGCAAACGCACACATACCTGGGCTTTCGATGAAAAACCGGGGATGGTGATTGAGCGTTCATTCGATCGTACAGGCAAACTCATCAAGGAACAATCACGACCCGTTATAGGTGAAAAACCTTCCCTGGGTGATCTGAAACGATTGACTCCCACACCCAGCCCCTGATCCGACACCAGCACCCTTTGGGAAATTAAATACCCTATGAATAAACGCATTTTGGTTCCACTGGCAGATGGCTTTGATTAAACCAAATTTCGGGTAGCCAACTTGGTTTCCGACGCCTACAGAGTCAGAAAGAGGGAGGGATCGAGTATGCGCTCGAGAAGGAATACGAACCGATACGCTCAAAGCTCGAGGCTCAAATTACGAAATATTCCCTACTTCGCTTGAGATGACAGGACATGTTCAAAAAACATCTGGTGCGTAAATACGACTAGGCTAATAGCCAGAAAAACCTTGGAATAAACCATGCGTAATCAGTTTTTACTCGATGAGAAGATCACCTTTCTGAATCACGGCAGCTACGGTGCTTGTCCTAAGCCGGTGTTCGAAAAATACCAATTCTGGCAACGCGAACTCGAGCGGCAGCCGGTCATTTTTCAATCCCGCACCGTGTTCGAAAAACTCGCGGAAAGCCGGCAGGCATTGGGGGAGTATATCGGTTGTGATGCTGATGATGTGGTTTTCACGCCCAATCCATCCACCGGGATTAACACGGTGATTAAAAGCCTGACACTGGAAGCGGGCAGTGAAATTCTGGCTTCGGACCATGAATACGGCGCGATGGTGCGCGCCTGGAATTTGGTCACAGCAAAAGTGGGAGCCCGATTTATCCAGCGTGAAATACCCTTACCCCTCACAACCCCGGAAGCCTTTAGCGAACATTTTTGGGCGGGCGTGACACCCAAAACTCGCATCATTTTTCTGAGTCACATCACCAGCTCAACCGCCCTCATTTTCCCTGTGGCAGAAATTGTGAGTCGCGCCCGGCAACGGGGTATTCTGACCATTATTGATGGCGCTCATGTGCCGGGACAAATCCCGTTGAATCTGCAAGCGCTTGATCCGGATGTGTATGTGGGATCGTGTAATAAATGGCTGTGCGGTCCGAAAGGAACGGCCTTTCTGTATGTCCGCAAATCACTGCAATCCCGGATCGAACCGCTGGTGGTGAGTTGGGGCAAGGATGGGAGCGATCCCAGCAAGTCAGCCTTTGTGGTGGACGAACAATGGGCCGGAACCCGGGACATGAGTGGTTTTCTGGTGATCCCTGAGGCGATCAGGCTGGTGCAATCCCCGGAATGGCAGACCGAACAAAGTCGCTGCCGGGAATTGGTACGCACGACCCGGACAAAATTACTGGAATATCTTAAAACCGATCCGCTCTGCCCGGATGATAGCCATTGGCTGGGTCAGATGGCGGCGGTGGAATTACCAGTCCCGGCGGCGTTACCATTCAAACAGGCCTTGTGGGAAAAATTTCGCATCGAAGTGCCGGTTCATCAGCGAAAAGATGACATTCTGCTGCGATTTTCGTTACAGGTTTACAATACGACGGAAGATGCGGAACGATTGGTGGTAGCGGTACGGGAGTTGATCAGAACAGATTAGCTCGTTGCCAATTCGAGTTTTTCTACACCGGAGAGGTCAATTTTCTGCTTGGCAACCCAGAGTGAATAAATGTCTTCTTTTTGACATGATGCTTCCTTCATCATGAATGGTTAATTCCGTCTTCATACCATTTCGCTGGATTTTCCCGGATGTATTTTCGAATGCGGTCTAATGCGGCGGTGTCCCGAACAATATGATCATAATAATTCCGCTGCCAGACAGCATCAACTGTCGTGTGCTTTCGAAACCATTTGGTGACACCAATCTTGAATCCCCGGATCATGGAACCGATGGTTTGGGATGGCGAATGGAATCCCTGTGGGGAAAAATTCTGTGGGGGCAATATCTGTGGGGAAAAATTCTGTGGGGGCGAAATATTTTTCGCCCCTAGTATTTCATTTTTTTGACAATCATTCCCCAAAATTCAATTATCCCATGCACATGGTCGGGCATAACAACAAATTCATCCAATACTGACTGGGGAAAATGGTCGGGGATTTCCAACCAACACCGGTGGGCTACCTGTCCGCCAATATTTAATATCATCTTGCCACCGGCCACATGACCAAAGATTGGCCTTCGGTCATGGGTACACAGGGTCAGGAAATACCAGCCCGGTTGGGAATAATCGTACGCTTTCAATCGAATCGACTGTCGCTGATGGATTTCAGGATTATAACTCATGTCAGACTTAAGTCGATTTTATTCTTCATCACCTCATCCGCCGACCGTCTTCGAAACCAGCGTCGGCGCGTCGCCATCCACTTCCACGATCCAGTCGATGCGTCTATCCGTGCGAAAATCCCTGAAATTGAAGGTATAGAGATCACCCAATATTGACAGACTGACACGCGTACCATACGGAATCGGGTCACCACATAAAATCGTAGTGTAACCGGCATAGATCACCTCCGGGTCATCCATTATGAGATCACCCAGCCGGGCAAGATTGAGGTAAAGGTCAGTGCTGAAAACATATTGATACACTGGTTCCGGGTACGCATCTGTATATCCACCGTAACCGGCATAAAACTGGTATTCGATCAATAAGGAGTCAACGAACTGGTCCCCGGTCCGACACGAATCCGCCAGCCGGCTGGAATCGAGCGGTGTGGTAAAGAGGACTTCCAGCCCATATCGGGAACCACAAAACCAATTTTCGCCGCTGATGTCTTGTAGCTCAATGTCCACGGTACGGGCCAGACGCAGGGCATTCTGAATATTCTCGACCAACACCGAATCGAGTCGGATTGATGTGGAAAACTGGAAGGATAACCTCCGACACTCCTCAAACGTGGCCGTGGCATTGGGATTGGGTGTGATGTTGTTTGATTTCTGGGGTTCCTCGCAGCTTATTAAGCAGAGCAGCAGGAGTGGCAGGGTAAGGATGAATGATAACGGATGTTTCATGATAATTAAGTACCCCCGAGAGCAGCGTTTGCGCTCAGTTATTCAATAGTAAAGAAGACATTGTTTGTAGAGATGTAATGACCCCGCAAAATCTTGGTCAAAACATCCATTTTTTCACGAATGTCATCCGGTGTCGTTCGACAGCCAATGTAAACCGGTCCTACTGCCTTCATCAGTTTATAGGTATACTCAACGCGGATAGTGTAGCGTCCCGCTCCCATCCAGTTCAGGAGATGATCGCTAGTGATAGGCGCCGGATATGGAACGGTTTCTCCTGCTTTGATTCTAAATAAATCCGCCGCTCTCGGCAGGGGAAGAGGCAGAACATCACAACCCATGTTGATCGGGCGCGGAACCGGATTCCCCTCGTGATCATGAATTATGACCCTGAAAAGATGAAAACATTTTACCGAGTGGAGCATGTAGAGGTCATACTGCGTCTGGTTTCTTATAGATACCTTCAGCTCGACATGGTGATTTCCAAGCATCAAGGTGTCGATATTGATAGAAATTGGGTTGCGATAGCGATAAATGTTATCCTGGTAGGCTTTGACACTGTCTGATTCAACCACCGGAATAGCAGGATGAGTAAGTTCAAAATTTTCGGTAATGGTTGACCTGTTTAAAAATATCCTAATGCGTTTAGTTTGTACACAATAGCCGATAAAGACTGCTCGCAGGTTGTATCGACCCCTGGGTACATCGTTTATGACATAATGACCCGATTCATCTGTTGATGCCCCTGAATTGGTTCCTTCAATCACCATGTTTACGCCGGCTAAAGCTGCACCAGTCCGGCTATCTGTGACTTTGCCGGTGATCGTCCCTGCTGATGTTGATGTACCCATCAGGAGCATGAATACCCAAATCAATTTTATACTATTATTTAACATGGTATGAATAAGCACCTTCCTGATTGTATGGTGATTTTACCGGATGTTCTCCGTGGCGTCTGATACCCGACGACGGCGGTTCCTCGCAACTATAATAAAACAGGAATATATATTGGTAACTCATCGTGTGTTGCCATAATACCAACTATTTTCGATCCGGCTACCGCCGGAAAAATAGTCAAATAGTCTGATCCTTCACCAAACGCACCGAAAAACCGAACCGCTTACCGCCGTTGCTACGATAAACGCTGGCACTGTCATAGCTCAATGTCCGTCCGGCTGCACTGTCACGATGGCTATGGGTTGCAGACCAAAAGTAAGTGTTACTCCCCATATTGTAAAAATTGCCCGCAAATCCGCGATAACCTCCGGGCAACGATGCGAAGCCGCTACTACCAAACACGGCATTATTCACAAGAGCACCCTCATTCCACAAACTTGCTTTGCCTGCCAGTTGGCTGCCCTGATCCGTTCCTCTAAACCCGGAAGTGTCTGCCTCCGATTGACTCAAACCCAAAGAAATCTCCATCTGCTTCCACTCCTCATCCGTTGGCACATGCCAGCCTTCAGGAGCAATATTCCGGATGTCAATGACTGCAAACCAGTTATACAGGCAGCCGTATATCTCCAAATTCTCTGAGTTATTAT
>MNWS01000221.1 GCA_001872685.1 Fidelibacterota bacterium CG1_02_48_14 | reverse complement strand
GTGGTGTATATTGGCACCTATTAGATTTGAAAGGACATTCAGATAGAAAAAAATGACCCATTCAATATTACCAAACAGGTTAAAAAAATGAAATATTCAAACGAAATGAGGCCAGCTATGCGTTTTGTAAACATCTGGAAAGCAATCATATTATTGGGAATGGTTGGCTTGATTTGGGGGCAGGAGCCCAAAGTTTTTGAATTAAAAACGGGCGAAAAAATTTCAGGAACCGTGGTGGGGACCGAAGAAGCAACCGGGAAAATTATGGTTCAGACTGCTTACGGTCTGGTTACCCTCGACCCGGAAAAATTGGTTGTTGAGACGGTCACCGTGACCATGAGGTCGGGTGATATTATCCAGGGGCAATTGCTGCTCCAGGACGAGGCTCGTGTTGTCGTGAAATCATCCCTGGGTGTACTCTCGGTTAATCGTTCAGATGTTGATCGAATCGAATACCAGACGGGCACTCCCAAGGCTAAAGTCGCTGCCAACCACTCAACCCGATCCAAAAAATTCAGCACGGCTACCGAACGCCAGATTGATGTATTTTACGATCCCACTGCTTTCACACTTGATCAGGGAATTTTGTATGTCAGCGGACTTTCCTGGGGTTTTGGTGCAACCCCCAAGATCCAGGTGACCAGCCGCTTTGTGGATTATTTCTGGGGTAATTTTAATGTCCGTCCAAAATTTCAGCTTTTCAAGACAGGCAATATTGACCGGGAATCTGCACTGGCAGTTGGTTTTGATTTGAGTACCCGGTGGTGGCCGAACAGGTATCATTGGAACGAGGCAACCTTCACCGCTTATGAAACCACAGATAATTACTATTGGAACCATACGCTCACCGGAGAAACCCAAACAGCCTATTACGGGCAATATGACTTGATCGGAACGAGTGTTTCACAATCTTCCGATTCCATTTTTTATTTTGCTGGGAGTGAGGAAATATATGGGGGTTATGTTGATGTTTCAGAACCTGAATGGAAACCCTACTACGAAGCATTTGCAGCCTATACACTTTCCAAAGCCCGAGACAACATGCAAGGTCGGATTTCTCACACAGTGGGCATGAGTATTAGCAAGGCTGAAGTTTCCGATGACTTCATGTACCGCGTTTATTATGCCGCCGGTGTTGATGTCCGTGAAAATCTAATTTTCAACTTCGAGGTGTTTTACGATCCATCCTATGTGGAGTTATGGAATCGAGGGATGATGGCATATAATGATCTCTCATTTGAAAAACCCACCAAACCGGGTTCGCCATTGCACTTTGATATTGGGTTTATCTATGCCTACTCAGATTTCTTACGCTTCGGTATCCATTTCCAGCCCTATATCATCGCCATTTACATGAAATTTTAAAAAGGTCACCCGGTTTATTTCAGCGCCTTTAACTTTTATTCACCAGCCGTGAAGTAACCTTTTTTTGCGTCACATGTCTGAAGCTCTCAACCATGATTATAGTCAGCGGAAATATCTCTCCGCCATTGAAGCCGCGCTTTTCCTGCAGGTGAATGTCCAGGCTATACACGACTGGGTAAAAAATGGTGAATTACAAGCCCTGGTTGCCACCAGTGGTCAGCAGCGCTTCAAGCTCACTGATCTCCGAGCGTTGGTGGTGAAAAAGGCTGGCCCAATTCTTTATAAATCACCACCTGTTCTTACAATGGATCATCTGAAATATTTTTGCGCGGATGCCCGTGCAATGGTTGATCTGCCCGATCATTCGGTTCATTTAATGGTGACGTCACCGCCCTATTTTGATACGAAAATGTATTCGGACGGACAGCATGATGATTTGGGAAATATCCATAATCTGGATGAATGGTTTGAGGCAATGAATGGCGTTTGGGCTGAAGTGCTGCGCGTCTTAGCGCCCGGTCGTAAGGCATTCATCAATATTATGAATCTACCGGTCCGCCGGAAAAATGGCGGCTACAGGACACTGAACCTCGTGGGTCGAACCATTGATGAAATGGAAAAACTGGGCTTCATTTTCAAACGCGATATTGTCTGGCATAAAACCAACGGCGTTCGTGCTCACTTTGGAACCTACCCGGATCCCGGTGGCATTCTCATTAATAACATGCACGAATTTATTCTCGAATTTGATGCACCGGCTGGGTCCGGTCGAAAATACGGCCATGTCTCCGAGGAGGACCGGGCTGCGTCCAAGCTGAACAAAGATTTTTGGCTCTCCTTGAAAAACTCGGATGTCTGGCTGATGAAACCGGAGAAAAGTGGCGGTCGTCGAACCCATGCTGCACCCTTTCCGTTGGAACTACCAGAACGAATTATTCGGGCTTTCAGTTTTCAGAATGAAACTGTCCTTGATCCCTTCGCCGGGAGTGGCACGACACTCATCGCAGCCGTTAAATGGCGCCGACATGCTGTGGGTTACGATGTGAATCCGACCATCGCCAGGGATGCTGCCCTGCGCCTCAAGAACGAACTGAAACCCGAAGATTAACCGATGACCATTCGTCAGGTGTTACTGTTGACAAGTTTTGTTCTCTTCCTGGCGAATGGTTGTTCAAAACAAGCCTCAGCGCCGATTCCTTCGATTGTTTTATCTCCCGGCAGTGATCGTGAAGTGGTTTACACCGATAAAGGTGACGCCTTTTTCATGACGCGTAGTGGGGGTTTTCAGGATAGTCCCTGGCATGGACTGCGGGCTGCTAAACGACCTTATTTCAAGGATTTTATCCTTTTTGCGGATGGTAAATTGCTCGATCGGCAGACCGCATTGGTGACGGTGCGACCTGACTTTTTGGTGCGGGAATATCCCGATTATGGCATCTCCGTTACCTGGTCAATCCTGGACACGAGCCGGGCTCTGGCGGTTCAGATTGAATCGAAACGAGCAAGAAAATTTCAGATCATTCCGATTCTTGAAGGTGGTACGAAACCCGGTGATTTTCAACAATTGGGTCGAACTCAAACCACTTGGGATTATTTGATCAATGGTTATCGCAACCTGCCGGCTAGTTTCCCATTTTTACGCTTAAGTTTTTCGTCACCCTTCACTTATAAACTTGATTCGTTACCGCCAAATCCGGATCTGACTGGCGGATTTCAGGTCGGATTGCTGACATTTCCCAGTTGTAAAAAATTATCGGCCCATGTTCAGGTGAGGAAAACACCTTTCGGGAATGCCAATCTCTCTGCCGAAATTGTTTCGGCTGGCATTCAAAAACGCACTCAGCGGATTCAAAAACGACTCAACCAAACACCCTTCAAATCGAATTCGCCGCAATTGGATTCTGCGGTCATCTGGGCGCATGCCTCCATGGATGCTCTCATCATGCAACAAATGGGGGGTGGTATTTACGCCGGATTGCCCTGGTTTGATGAATTTTGGGGTCGCGATGAATTTATAACCTTCCCGGGTGCAGTTTTGGTGAGCGGTGAGTTTGAACTGGCAAAACGGATTTTGAAAGCCTTTGGGAAATTCCAGGATCACGATCCCGCCAGCCGAACCTATGGTCGGGTACCCAATCGTGCGCAACCAACTGATATTATTTATAATACGACCGATGGCACACCCTGGTTTGTCCGGGAGGTTTGGGATTATTACCGGTACTCGGGCGATGGTGAGTTTTTGGAAGAGATTTACCCGACGATTAAGCGCGCTGCCATTGGTGCTATCAGAAATTGGGTTGATGAGAAGGGGTTACTCACCCATGATGATGCCGATACCTGGATGGATGCCCGAGGTCCGGACGGTCCCTGGTCGCCTCGGGGGAATCGTGCGGTGGACATTCAGCAACTCTGGCTGACACAATTGGAAGTGACACGAAAAATTGCCCTGATCCGGAATGATGTCCTGTTTTATAACAAAATTGATTCTCTGCTTAAATGGGCGCGGTCGGGCTACGAACAGCACTTTCGAGACCCAAAAACCCAACGGCTTTTCGACCATCTGAATACTGATGGTTCGCCGGATTTGCAGATTCGCCCCAATGCCTTGCTGGTTCCACCCATTCTCCAGGATCAATCCTATGATTGGTTAACATTCCTGGCAACGGCTCGTGAATTGGTGACGGCCAACGGCATTTTGTCTTTGGCTCAGTCCGATCAAAATTTCCATCCTTACCATCAGGCACCGGGTTTGTACGTCAAGGATGCCGCCTACCACAATGGCATTATCTGGATGTGGAATGCCGGTCCCTGGATGTCGGCAGCATTGGATTTCGGTCAATGGAAAATGGCAGGCACGATATTTTCTAATCTGACGCAACAGGTTCTGCATCGAGGAGCCATTGGCACCCTGGCGGAAGTTTCTGATGCCTGGCCACAATCTGACGGTCAGGTGCGATTGTCCGGAACCGTTACCCAGGCCTGGAGTCTCGGAGAATATTTGCGCGTTTTGTATCAGGATATTCTTGGATTTCGCCCCCTGGCCGGAGGTGGTCAACAACCCGACGAATTAACACTGCAACCACGCCTGTTAAGCCATTTGAAACAGGTGGCTTTCACGGGCTATGCTTTTGGTGACTCCATAGTCGTGGATTACGAGGATTCAGAGGAAGCGTTTATTATAAATCTCCGGCGCAGCCACTCAGATGCTGTGGTATTAACAGTGGATTTTGTGCAGGGGGATTTGGGTTATGTTATTCACGGGCATTGGGCGAGCAGACAAATACGGATTCGTTTTGAAAAACAGATGCGTCAATGGACAGTTCCGGAGAAATTCACGAACCAGGCGATCAAGACAAGCCCGTTTCAATATGCTTCGGTGCAGGTTCCCCTTTGCGTAGTTCAACCAAATCTTGCCGTTCAAAGTTTGAGTGGTCCCGGTCATCGGTTATTGAAGCAATCTGAAGTTAAAAAAAATGCCCCGGCTCAGGATGCACAACTGATTTTTAATCAGGTTGACTCAGCGGGAGATGATCACGGTGACAATGGTCAATTCACCTATCCCACCAATCAACAATTCCAGCCCGGCATTGCGGACATTACGAGTCTTCAAATCTGGGAGCATTCTGAGAATCTCACCTTCCGGCTCACATTCAGCAATCTGGTGGATCCGGGTTGGCATCCTGAGTATGGCTATCAACTGACCTATGTTGCCATTGGTCTGGATTCCGGACCAGGTGGCGCCGTGCAAATTGGTAAAAATGGCGGGACAACATTCCCGCATAATTTTACTGCAAATCGCACTGTTTATGTCAGTGGTGGCATTCAAATCCATGATGAGGCGGGGAAGATTCTGGCTGAATATATGCCGCTGGATGAATGGGGCGCCATTGGTGATGTTTCCCTGAAACAGGTACAGTTCAGCCTGCCGCGAGAGCTCTTTCCGACGCGATTGGAGAGTGTGAAATGGCTTGCGGCTGTGGGATTACAGGATGATCATGGTGGTGCCGGACTTGGTGATTTTCGAGTTGTGGAGGTGCTGCCATCCGAATGGTCGGGCGGAGGAAACAGTATTCCCACTATCGGTAATGTCTACGATTGGCTGGCAGAATAATCGGTGATGATTCTAGATTCGTTCTCGTTCTCGTTCGCGATTTCTAATATTTCCCACCTGCATTCTCAACCCGATTTTCCTATTTTCCAGCCAACTTTACAAAGGAGTACTCTGGATGAGCTTGGATCAAGCCGCGAAAAAACACGCCTTACGACTACTACATTATAATGTCGTGGTTGTAACCGCTGGCACCGGTGAGGAAATAATCGGCGCTACAGTGACATTTTTCATGCAATCCAGTATGGATCCACCACTCATCACCATGGCGATCAAAGCAGACAGCCGACTATATGAAACCCTTCAGAAATCCCGCTATTTCGTCGCGAATTTGGTGAGCCGGAATGATCAGAAATTCGCCTCTGAATTTTTCAAACCCAGGTACTTGATCAATCATCAGATGGGTCAGTTTGACGCGACCGCCCATGAAAAAGGTGGCGCAATTCTTGAAGCTGCGCCGGTATGGATTGGTTGTCCCGTTCGGACGATTGTTGAAGAGGGCGACCATCATTTGGTTATTGGGGAGATTGAAACGGTGACAGTGACGGATGAGTCGAAAAAGGTCATGTGCCTTTCAGAAACCGGCTGGCATTACGGGGCATGATTCGGCCCAAAATTTGACTTTGATTCAGCAAAAATTGTCTTGAAAGGAAAGCTATGAATCCCACGGATGTAACCCGCGAATTGGTCTGGAATATTCCCGGTTGGTATATCGCGCTCATGTATTTTTTCCTCATTTTGGGACTCGGTGGATTTTATAGCGGATTCAGACGCAAGTGGGAGATGTACCGTCAGGGGCAAGCAGACGGGACTCGCACAGATGAATTATTAGCGCGGTTATGGCGTACCGTGAAAGACGGTCTGTTGCAGGGGCGATTGCGTCGGAGACTCCGGGCCGGATGGTGGCATGGTCTCATTTTTTGGGGATTTTTCATGCTGTGGATCGCTACCGATTTGGTGGCTTTACAGATGGACACTCCGTTGGATTTCTTTTACGGTCCGACGTACCTCTTCGTATCGTTTCTGGCGGATATTGCCGGTTTGGTCGTGCTGATTGGAATTGGTATCGCGCTGTGGAGACGTTTTTCAGAAAAACCTGCCCGGCTCGAAGAATCCCATTATAACAGCCTGTACATGCATCTGATGCTCATTGGACTGGTACTCATCGGGTTTGTGATTGAAGCGCTGCGTATCTCCGCCATCCCGCATGATTTCGAAATCTGGTCACCCATTGGCTGGTCGTTGGCGCATCTTTTTAACGGATTGACCGATGTGACCAAAGCAGCCTGGCATCACCTGCTCTGGATGATACATATGGTCATGACCATGACGTTCGTGGCCAGTATCCCATTCAGCAAATTTTCGCATATTTTTACCGGTCCACTCAACATTTTCCTGGGCAAACCGCAATCCAGCCGGGCGCTCCGATTCATGAATCTGGAAGATGATGAAATAGAGAGCTACGGCGTTTCAAAACTAGACGAATTCACCTGGAAGCAGCGCATGAATTTTGATGTCTGCGTCGAATGTGGCCGATGCGAAATTGCCTGCCCGGCCTTCATCACCGGGAAACCGCTGAACCCTAAATTTATCATCAATTCCCTTGGACTGCAGATGCGCGAGGAGTTTGGTGGCGCTGTGCCCCAGACTGTGTTTGAATATGGTAAAATCACCGATGACATGTTATACAGTTGCACATCTTGTAAAGCCTGTGAAGAGCAATGTCCGGTGTTTATCGACATCGTTGATGCGATTGTTGATCTGCGACGGAACCTGGTGCTGATGGAAAGTCAATTCCCGGAACAGGTCACAGGATTATTCAAGAAAATGGAGGTGAATGGCAATCCCTGGGGCATGTCCGATCAGGATCGCGAACTCTGGACCGATGGTTTAAATGTTCCTCGAATGCGTGATCAAAATCCGGAAGAAGTTGAATATTTATATTGGGTTGGATGTTCAGGTGCCTACGATGCCCGGGGAAAAGAGGTCTCGAAAGCCATGGTGAATTTGATGAATCGTGCCGGTGTAAAATTCGCTATTTTAGGGAATGAAGAGACCTGTACCGGGGACTCCGCTCGCCGGATCGGAAACGAATATCTTTTCCAGACGCTGGCGGCGCAAAATGTCGAAACCATGAATCAATACAACGTTAAAAAGATCGTCACCCAGTGTCCTCATTGTTTTAATACATTGAAAAACGAATATCCCCAGCTCGGAGGTCATTACGAGGTTGTGCATCATTCACAATTGTTGGATGACCTGGTTCAGACTGGCCGGTTAATGCCTGAGAAGGAATTGAACGCAACCATTACTTACCACGATTCCTGCTATCTGGGGCGCCATAATGACGAATACGATGCGCCTCGGGAAATTCTGAAAGCCATTCCCGGTGTGACGCTAAAGGAGATGCCGCGCTCTAAAAATACCGGACTTTGTTGCGGTGCTGGTGGTGGACGGATGTGGATGGAGGAAACCCTGGGACACACGAAGGTGAATATTGAGCGCATGAAGGACGTGAAAGCCATTCAACCGGATGAATTGGCATCCGCCTGCCCGTTCTGTGCCACTATGCTCAATGATGGATTAACAGCCGAACACCTGGATGTAAAAGTTAAGTCGAAGGACATTGCCCAATACCTGGCCGCGGCGATGGCAGACTGATCGCGAAAAAAATATTGTCGCAAAATAAAATGAAGTCACCAATGGATAACCCATTGGTTTTGCAACGTTCGCCGGATTGGGGTGATTGGCGCTGGCAACTCAGTCACACAGTCCGCTCTCTCGACGAACTAGGATCTATTCAGGAAGCAAAAACCTGGATTGATTCACTCCCTGAGTCCGAAATTACCCAACTCGCAACGGTAATGTCCTCCTACCAGATGGGTGTCACGCCCTATTATCTAAGTCTGATCGAGTCCTACGACTATTCCGATCCGATATTTTCCCAAATCATCCCACAGCGCCTGGAGCTGATCACGACTGCTGACGAGCTGGAAGATCCCATTGGTGACGCCAATCCGGAATTGTCAACTCAGCCCGTTTCAACCATTACCCATCGGTATCGGGATCGTGTGTTGTTTTACCCAATTCCCAATTGTGCCGTCTACTGCCGCTTTTGTTTTCGAAAACGACTGGTAGGGCAGGCGGCATTCGTCCCAAAACCCGCGGAGCTGGAAGCTGGATTTCATTACATCGAGCATCATCCGGAAATCAAAGAAGTCATCCTGACTGGTGGCGATCCTTTAATGCTGTCCGACATTCGTTTAACCGACATTTTGACGCGACTGTCAACGATAGAACACGTGGAAATATTGCGAATCCACAGCCGATTGCCGGTTGTGAATCCATTCAGACTGACACATGATCTGGCCCTGCGTCTTGAGACCATCGGCAAACCATTGCGAATCGTGACGCATTTCAATCATCCGGCAGAGGTGACAGCCACGGCGGTTAAATGGATTAAACACCTCATATCCCGGGGCATCAATGTGTTAAACCAAACCGTTTTGCTGAACGGTGTTAACGCGCATCCGGATATTTTGGAGGTGTTGTTCACGAAATTGGTGGAAGGAGGTATCCAGCCCTATTATCTGCATCATCCCGACAAGGTGCGCGGGACATCGCATTTCCGCATGACGCTGGAAGCGGGGCAGGAAATTTACCGGGAGCTTTTGCATCGGCTACCGGATCATGCAGTTCCACGGTATGTCTTGGATTTGCCGGGTGGATACGGCAAGATTCCCGTCACGGGTGATACGATCAGGAAAATTGCAGACGGCCATTACATGGTCAAAACAACGGATGATCTGGAGCGAGAGTATGAAGATTAAAATTCTGGGAATAATTGACAGTGTTAGGGAACGTGATAAAACATACACTTGGGAAATATGCTGTTGGATATGCCGTCCAAGTCCTGATATTTACGCAACAAAACTGGCAAGTTTAAAATGGATACGATTCTGATCAATGTCTTGATAGGCAAACATCTCATTGAATCCGGTGACAGGAACCGTAAATATTCTCTTGAATAAAAAAACCAAATTAGAGACCGACGAGTTGTACAGCGGCTTGAGAGGGATGGAAACCCGAATGCTTATCAGTGTCGTCCTTTCTGCTTCAGTCGCCGAGGGATTGGTGAGAGCGGGGATGATCTGGATGCGCGCCAGCAAGATCTATGCAGAGGGAGATTCAGGGACATTTATCCCATTCGTGAGTTACCCACACCGCCGGCAAAATCTAAACGCCATCCGACAGGTGGATATTGATAAGTGGAAGCTGTTAGGGGGGAAGGGTGTCGTTTTATCCCAGGCAAACGCCAGGGAAATTGGCATTGTCCCCCAGGATTGTCTTGAATGTCAGACTGTTTTTTGGGAAGCCATTACGCCGGATGCATTTTTAACCCTGTTCACCGATACATTTGAAAAAGATGATGTGGCGACCTATACCAATTTCACACGCTACTCGGCTGGTTTGATCGCGTTCTGTATGGCAAAACCGGAGGATGAAAACTTAGCCCCGGGGCAACCCCAGGACACAACACCACCCGTCCTGCAGGAATTGACAGCCTTACGCGCACAAATTGATTTCAGTGCGCTACAGCGTCAGTATCTGAATCGCAGTCAGTCCTTAATTGCGGGTGTCCTACAGGCTTTATCTCATCCATTCTATGTCATTGATGCGGAAAGTCTGGAAATCATTGTCTCAAACACAGCGGATGATGTCAGACTATATGCGGATATTGGCAATGTCACGGGAACGCGGCCGGAGCGGGAGATGGGTGAGCTAAAAGCATTTGCCCAGTTTATTCTGCAGGTGAAGGAGACCGGAAAGCCATTAAGCCGTGAGCAGGCATTTCAACAAGCTGACGGTGTACAAATGATTCTGGATGTCCATGGCTACCCGGTTTTTGATGAATTTCAAAAGGTGAAACAGGTCATTATCTACTCCTGGGATATTACCGACCGTAAGCTGCTAGAGGAGGAACGGGAGAAAACTTTCCGCCTGCAGTTGGCGTTGTCCCAGGCCGTTACCCACCTCATGCAATCACTGACATTGCAGGACGGTATTCTTGATGCATTAAATGCCCTGGGGAGCGCCATGGGGAAGGGGCAAATTTATTTCTGCGATTACATCCCGAGTTCCGATGACATTCTCCGGGTGTATGCCTGGGAAAATGGCGTAAGCAGTGCCTTGACGAATGAGCACCAGGTAGATGAACCACAGCAAATGAAAAACTGGCTGGCACCTTTGAAGTCTGGCCAAACCGTCATTCTTAACAAAATTTCGAAAACGATGCGTAAAGATAGTTGGTTTGAGAAAGCCAATACGCATTCCCTCGTCGCATTTCCGCAACTACAGAGTGGTACACTGAATAGTTTTCTAATTTTCCTTTCGGAGGAAACCAATCGGAATTGGGATCAGACGGAAATTGAGTTGTTGAGGATTGCCGCCAGTAATCTGTTCAATTTTAGAAGTAAAATGCAGACCCTTGAGGCTTTGCGGCTCGAAATTAACGAACGGATCCGGCTGGAGGTTGAACTCCGCCAGTATAACGAAAATCTCGAAGGCATCATCGCCCGGCGGACGGAGAAAATTAAAGCTTCTGAAAAACGCTACGCCGATTTGTTTAACTTCGCTATGGATGCGATTTTGGTCATGAATGAAGACGGCATTATTCTGTCATGTAATCTTGCGGCGGAATTGCTTACCGGCTACCCCAAAACGGAACTTGAGGGTTGTTCTATCGAAAGGCTCTTTTCAGAAAAAATATTTAACGATCTCAATTCAGCCATTAATCGTCTGTTTACCACGGGTAGTTTAAGTCTGGACACCACTTTCAGTCAAAAATCGGGTGACATTTTACCGGTTGAAATTACCGCCCGGCTCATCGAAACGGACGAAGGCAAATTGATCCAGGCCTTTGCCAGAGATATTAGTGAACGGAAGTTGAGTGAGCGCGTAAAGGACCAGTTTTTGAGCAATGTTTCGCATGAATTGCGTTCGCCTATCACCTCCTTCCTCAGTTCGGCTCAAATCCTTAAATATTATTGGTCCAGACTGGATGAAGAACAAAAGCAGAAGAAAATTGACGAGATTATTCAGGGTGGAAAGAATTTTGAAGCCCTGGTGGAAGACCTTCTCGCTCTGTCCCGGATTGATAAAAAGGACGTCAAGTTACAGCGCAATATTCATGATTTGAATTTGCTGTTATCAGATGCCAGCGAGTTGGTGGTGGGTGATCATGGGCGGATTCTGGTAAGTTTGGCGGACAATTTACCCAAGTTTAGTTTTGATCAGCAGTTGATCCGGGATGTGGTGGGCAACCTGCTGGATAATGCGCTTAAATTTAGTTCGGACGATAAGTCCGTAGAGGTATCCAGTGGATTTGATGCGCGAGATGGGCGGATCTGGTTCGCCGTCCGTGATCAGGGAATTGGGATTTCCCTGGAGAACAAGCGCAAAATTTTTGATCGCTTTTATCGGGTTGAAACGGCATCGCATTCCATCCCTGGCACGGGATTGGGATTGTCAATTGCGAAAAAGTATGTGGAATTGCACGGGGGGGAAATCGTGGTGGATAGTGAACTGGGGAAGGGAACTTGTTTTACAGTTTACCTTCCGATCGGCCATGATTGACCTCATATTAGGACCTTCGAAAGGGATTAATTGATGAGCACATCTAAGGGGAAAATTTTAGTCGTAGAGGACATGGCCATCCAACGTGAGAATTTGCGGCAAATTCTCACCCTTGAGGATTATACAGTCGAGACAGCAGCCAACGGTCTGAAGGCGTTAGATGCCCTTCAAAATGGCTACACACCTGAATTGGTTATTTGTGACATCATGATGCCGGAGATGGATGGGTATCAGTTGCGCGAAGCGTTGCGTGAAATGCCTGCCTGGCGGGGAATCGGCTTTATCTTTCTGTCAGCCAAAGCTAGTAAAGAAGATATTCAGGCCGGGAAATCCTATGGCGTGGAAGAGTACCTGACGAAGCCGGTGGAGATTCCGGCATTACTCCAGGCTGTGAATGTAAGTTTACGGCGATTACAGGAAATCCGTGAGGCAGAGAAGACACGCAATGAGGAGCTGTTTCGCGAACTGTTTACCCGGGTTTCACACGAAATGCGCACCCCCTTGAGCATTATCACGGGTGGCTTGTCACTCTTCGAACTCGAAAGTGCGACCTCACCGGAAATTAAGCAGTACCTGAATTACATCGTAAACGGACACGATCGCATATTAGCGCTGGTGGAAAAAGTCCGGCACATGCAGGAAGCTCAGAATGCCCAGGTGCCGTATGTCCTGGGTGTGACGATCTCAGTTTCAGAAATCCCACAGATATTTGAGAATATTTTCAAGAAGCGAACTTTTTTTGGGCGATACACTGAGAAAGATGTCGTGTTCAATGTTGATCTCGCGGATGAAGATAATTCTCTGAATGTCAACCCCAAGGAAATGGAAATGATGTTGGAAGAGGTGCTGGAGAACGCCATTAAATTTTCTGACTCGACACGCGCCATTACAGTTACAGGCTGCAAAACCAAGGGTAATTACGAATTGTGTATCGAAGATTCCGGTAAAGGATTCCCGCTCCAGGCTCAAGAGGATCTGTTCAAACCATTTTTCCAGTTCCAGCGTGAGGTTCAGGAGCAGCAGGGTATGGGGATCGGACTTGCCGTGGTGAAAGCGCTGGCTGAGAAAAATGAAATTAAATTGCGCATGGAGAATTCCGATGCGAAGCACGGCAGGTTTATATTCAGTGTCCCGATTGCCCAATCATGATACAGAATGAAGTGAGTGATCTGTGAGACATAAAGCGAATGTAGATGATTTTTTTATAAATAAATGAAAGACCCCTAAACAAGGAGATAGCCTAAATGAAACGAGTATTATTTTTTTCCTTAATGTCACTTGCGAGCTGGTTGGTCTTGCTATCCTGTGATTCGGATACAACCGCTC
>MNWS01000174.1 GCA_001872685.1 Fidelibacterota bacterium CG1_02_48_14 | reverse complement strand
GAGAGAGAAACTGATCAATGAGGGGTTACCTGATGCCATCGCGACGGTTGAAACCATGCAATCGCTGGCCAGCGCCATTCCACAATTCCACCGCCCCACCGAGTACATTTCACTAAAAAACGACACCGATTACGCATTTTACGATGGTGAAATTTGCTCTTCAGATGTGGGTAACACAGCCGTGGAAAATTATCTCGGGATCACCAACGAATTCGTGGTCACTCACAGTACTTCCAAACACGCCAAACACAATCGGGGTGCCTATATGGTGGGTGCACTCGCCCGCTGGAACAATAATCATTCCCAGCTTACGGACAGGGCCAAAAGCGCTGCCCGGAGTATGGGACTGACTCCTGATTGTCACAATCCCTACATGATCACCATCGCCCAGGTGGTGGAAATCATTCATTGTATCGAAGAAAGCATCCGCATCATTGAGTGTTTGACTGATTTAGGGCTGAATCACGAACGTCCGAAACAAACACCAACCCGCTTTGGTCGAGGGATTAGCGCTACGGAGGTGCCTCGCGGTATTCTTTTCCATGACTATACCTATGACGTCCAGGGGCGCATTATCGCCGCAAATTGTGTCATCCCAACCGGGCAAAACCTGGCCAATATCGATGCCGACATGCAGAAGCTCGTTCCTGAAATTGTTGAAAAAACGGAGCCTGAGATTGTACACGCCTTAGAAATGCTGGTCCGGGCGTATGACCCCTGTATTTCCTGCTCCGTGCACATTTTGGACGTGGAATTCAACCATGGTTAGGTCATTGCAATGCTCACGGTAATTGGCATGGGGAATGTCCAGTTTGGAGATGATGGTATCGGTCCGGCCATCATCGAAAATCTCCGTGCAACCCAGCGGCTGACAACCAAGACAACGACAGGTGCGGAAATTGAGTTAATCGAGATGGGTCTGGACGCATTGGGATTGCTGGACTATCTGCCCAATCGCAACCAAGTCCTGATCGTGGATGCCGCCCGAATGGGAGCCGAACCTGGTACTATGCGGATATTCAAGCCCACCGAATCCCATTTGGTTTTACAATGGGATCATTTGTCACTGCATGGGTTCGGTCTGGCTGAAACTTACCGGCTGGCAGGTGAACTGGGCATTCTCCCGGAGCAGTTCTGGATTTTGGGGATTCAGCCGGGTAATGTCAATCCAGGCACAACATTGTCCCCGGCCGTGTCCACAGCCATTCCCAACGCGGTGCGACTGATTCACCAACTGGCTCGAGACCAGGCTTTGGTGAGCGAACTGCCAACCATGTGTTTCGACCAAAATGGTTTTGCTTAATTTCCCGACACACCAAAAATTTTAGCGTTACAGGAGTAAAATTCCCGTGAATGACATGAAAAAGAAGATTCTCATTATTGATGATGACATTGACCTCGTGGAGGCGATGCGCATAACCCTGGAATCGGCGGGTTTCGAGGTTTTCGATGCCCAGGAGGGTGAGCGCGGTTTGGAAAAAGTCTACGCGTTGCGACCCGATCTTGTTTTGTTGGATGTGATGATGTCGCAACTGGATGAAGGATTTCAAATCGCCTACAAAATCCGGACTGACCCAGCCATCAAAGACACGCCCATTATCATTCTGACAGCAGTAGGGACTCAGACGGGATTTGATTTCAATCCGGATAAAGATGAAGATTTCCTACCGGTTCAGGCTTATCTCGAAAAACCGGTAAATCCCCAAAAATTGATTGATACAGTGCGGGAATTTATACGCGTTTGAGGTAAGAATCGGGTATGGCACGTTCCAACAAAAAAATTATTGAACTTCCCTTTTTCACTGCCGGATCTCTGAAAAGAAGGCTGATCTGGCTTATTCGAATCCGCTGGTTCGCTATCCTGGCTTTTGGATTGGGGATTGGTCTGGGCCAGTTTTTCCCCTCAATGCATATCGATGGTTTTGCTCTGAGTCTGGTTCTGGTGCTACTCGTTCTCATGAATGGTCTGTACCTCTTCCTCCGTGATCGAATTATTCGCAATGATCATCAACGATTGATCAATTTGATGATCACTCAAATCGTGGGTGATCTCTTTATTCTTACCATCTTGATATACTTCACCGGATCTGCGGAAAGTCCGCTCTACTTCTTCTATCTGTTCCACATGATCGTCGCTGCCATCATTTTCCCGGGGACGCGCCCCTATCACTTTGCCTTTCTCGCTGTGACGCTTTATACCAGTTTACTGGTTTTGGAATGGTGCGGGATCCTGCCCCACTTCCCCTTTTATCGGGGTTCTGAAATCGCCGGGCGACCCGAAATCGTGATCTTCAACTGGGCTATTTTTATCATGACGGTTTTCCTGTCAACCTACCTGGCTCAGGATGTGACCAACCGCTATCGGCGCGTGCGGATGCGGCTGGAAATGACCAATCGACGCTTGCAGGATCTGAATCGTGCCAAGACCAATTTCTTACGCGTGAGCAGTCATGAATTGAAAGCACCCATTGCAACCATTCAATCAACCCTCACGGTCATTCGGGACATCCTTGGGGAAAATGTGGACGATCGCGTGCGTGACATGGCGGATCGCGCGATTAAACGGACCGATGAGATGATCAATCTGCTGAAGGATTTATCGGATTTGACCTATGGCGATCTGCGACACGCCGGAAATTTTAAGCAAATTGACCTGAATGGACTCCTTACAGAAGTCGTTGGGGATGAACTCATCTCTGCTCAGGCGAGGCAGATTGAAATGGACCTCACGCCTTCAAAAACGCCGGCAAAAATGGTCTGTGACCCCGAGGCGATTAAGAAGGTTTTCAGAAATTTGGTCACGAATGCCATCCGTTATACGCCGGAGGGTGGTTCAATTCATGTCAAGCTGGCGAATCAAGCGACAGAGATCTTACTGGAGGTCTGTGATACCGGAATCGGTCTCGAACCAGAGGAAATCCAACAAATTTTTAATGAGTTTTACCGGTCGCCCACCGCTAAAAAATTAACGAGCGCAGGAACAGGATTAGGACTGGCCATCGTGCAGCGTCTGGTGGATGAACACCACGGATTTATTACCGTCTCAAGTCAGGTCAATCAGGGGAGCACTTTTCAGGTCCATTTCCCGAAGGAGTCTGTTTTATGAAAGAGCGGGTAGGTGGCATTTTGATTGAAGAGGAGCTGATGTTTATCCTGCTATTGTCCGGCAGGGATGAGCCTGATTGGGCTGGGGCGATTTTGAGTAAGTTTGCAGCCCAGGGTCTGGGCGTAAATTTCATCTCCGAAACGCCGGACGCAAATGGTGGAGCAAATATGTCTGTGGCGGTCAAACTTGAAGATGAGTATAGCCTTCAGGCTGCTTTGGATGAAATCCAGGAGCTGTATGGTAATATCATTATCCGGAAAATCCACCCAACCTGTTTAATTACGGTCTACGGACCCCATTTCAAAGAACGCCAGGGTTTGGCTGCCCGGGCATTTCGGACCCTGGGATTGCATGGAATCAACATTTTAGGAATCAGCACCTCCATCAGTTCTATTACCTGCGTCCTTCATCAGAACCAATTGGCGAACGCTCAGGCCGCATTACGGGAAGTTTTTGAACTGCCCTAGTTGCGATCAGCCATCTGGATCAACACCCACATTTTTTTGTTTTAAATCGAATGATTCATCCCGGCGGCAGATTTCGTCGCCTGTCCATTTTTTGGATTCCGCCGCACTGATTAACTTACCGACCGATTAGTTAATCTTCTTCATATCCGTTAAAATACCATCCCATCTTATTGAATATTTTGTACTTAAAAATTTTGTACGGCGTAAAATTTTTTCTTGGTGAGATTCATTTTTCCTGCTTACTTACCGACCGGTTAGTAAAGGAGACCCTGTGAAGAACAAAATTAAAGAGACCGCTGCCAAACTTTTTTCAGAGAATGGCTACACCAGCACATCCATGCGAGAAATCGCCGAAGCGCTGGGCGTGACAAAAGCGGCACTCTACTATCATTATCCCAATAAGGAAGCCATTTTCCGGGCCGTCGTGGAAGACAATTTCCGCGAACATCTTCACAAAGAAATGGTTGTCGCTGCGGAAGCCAGTGACGCCTGGGCGGCTCTCTACAACTGGTCGCTGTGTAACATCCGGAATGCCTATCAATTCCCAAATACCCGAAGGCTCATTTTTTATACCCTACAGGGCCGATTCAGAAATCAGATACATATCGATTTTGAACCCTTGATTCACCAGAGCTTTCAATCCCTTCTCAACATCATCAAACGCGGGGTTGCGGAAAATCTCATTCGGGATGATCTGGATCCTGAATTTTTAGCGTCGATGATGATACCCGCCGTGAATGGCGCTATTATGGGGCAGCATTTTCGGGTAACCGGTGCCGTTGACCCGGAATTATTAAGTGAAAATATCATGAAGGTTATAAAAAAAGGATTCTCAAAGCCATGAAACGACTGACTTTAATCTTACTCATAACATTCGGATTCGGCTTCGCACAAGAGCTTGAGCTTAGTCTTGACCGGGCTGAGCAGCTCGCCATGAAACAAAATTTTGACCTTGCCATCGCCACCAGGGAAGAATCAAAAGCTCAAATCGGCGTGATGGAAGCCGTTGGTTCCGGACTACCCACCATTAGTGGCTATGGCGCCTACACCAAAAACCATGAACTGGCGGTGATGTATATTCCCAATTTCAGCAATTTGGCCGGTCCACCCATTCCCATCACTCAGGGTGTGCCTTATAATGCCACGGTGGGATTGTCCGTGAATCAACCGCTGTTTACCGGTGGTGCCATCGCCAATGGCTTTCTGATTGCCAGAGAAGCAAAAAATATGAGCTCAGCCAGTCTCGAGCTGACCCGGCAAAATATTTTGATCGCTGTGCGGACACTCTATTTCCAGGTTGAGTTCATGCAATCTTTGATCAATGCAACGGAACAGGCAAGTCTTTCCGCCGAAACCAATCTGGAACAGGTTGAAAAACAAGAGGCGGTGGGAAAAGCCAGTCAGTTTGATGTCCTTCAGGCAAAGGTAAAATACCAGAGTCTCTTGCCACAACTCCAGTCACTCAAAAATCAGCACGAGACTGCACTGACAAATTTGCGGGCTGTGATGGGCATTAGTGAACCCACGAATTTGTTGATTACGGATTCCCTGGTCATGGCGGAAAATCCATTCGCTGATGCCAGTCTGGATTCACTAAAAGAGATCGCCAAAAAGAGAAGACCCGAGGTGTTAATCACGGGAAGCCAAAAAGACATCTCCACTTACCAACGCAATATTGCAATCGGACAAACGCTCCCCATGCTCTCATTGAGTGCAGATGTCCGTCATCAGGCTCAGGCTCAAAATTCCACCGATATTTCCCCGGACGCTTATGTACGCTCCACCAGTACCTCCCTCAATATTTCCTGGCCACTGTTCTCCGGTGGTCGGAAGGCACTGGGCGTTCAGAAATCAGTTATTGCTCGAAAGGAAGCGGATCTTCAGGTCCAAAAAATGGCATTGAACATCGGCTCGGAGGTGGAAGCAGCGTATTTAAAAGTTCAGGAAACGAAGCTGAATATCACCGCAAATGCCAGTGTGCGGGAGCAGGCCGCTGAAGCGCTCCGTCTGGCGCGACTCATGTATATCAACGGCAGTTCCACACAATTGGAAGTTTTGGGTGCTGAGAGTAACTACCTCCAGACCCAATCCAGTTATTATCAATCGATTTTTCAATACAATGTGGCCATCGATCAGTTGAAAAAGGCGACGGGTGCCCTTTAACCTGAACCACAAATTTTTAATCAAAACTGTGACAAATTGAGGATTACCATGAAAAAGAAAACAATCATCATCGCAATAATCGTTGTCGTGTTGATCGCTATCATCGCGCTGGTCGTGAGTGGCGGCAAGAAGGATGCAGCCATCTCCTATCGAAGTACTGCGGACAAAATTTCTACCCTTGTGAGTGAATATTCGGCTGTTACGGACCCCTCCTCTCAGGAAGCCCGGGAGCTGTTGGACAAAATCAATAAGTTGCTGGCGACCCAGAAAAAACAAGGAAGTGGTGACGAAAACAGCATCGTCGTTCCGGTCTATGTTGATGAGGTCGAACGCGGCATGATTGCAAAATCTCTGACCTATGTAGGTGATGTCCGTGCTCAGACCATGGTTCGTCTTTACAGCAAGGTCCCTGATCGCATTAACAAATTTTTCATTGAAAACGGCGATTATGTGAATGTTGGTGACCCTATTGCTCAAATTGAAAATTCGCGTCTGAAGGATGCCGTGAACCAGGCAAATGCGGGCTTGAATACCGCCCTGGCGCAACTACTCAATGTCCAGGAGGAATTTAAACGGGCTACCGCGCTCTACGAAGCCAAGGCTATGTCCCAGAGCCAATACGACCAGATCAAAACGCAAAAAGAGGTAACGGAAGAAGCCGTTAAACAGGCGCGCGCCGCATCTACCAGTATTAATTCCAGTCTGGCTGATGCCCTCATCAAAGCGCCCATTGCAGGAATCGTCGCTGATCGGGTACTCGAAGAGGGCGATATGGCTGCCGGACAGATTCCCATCGCCAATATTTATCAAATGGACAGTGTTAAGATTGTCGTACAGATGGCTGAAGCGGAGGTTGGCAAGGTCAGGATTGGAATGAATGCGACACTCACCGTGGCTGCTTATCCGGGCACTGAATTCCGTGGGAAAATGGTAAAAATCTCACCCGTGATTAATCCTCAAACCCGGACTGTGGAGGCGGAGATTGCCGTAGCCAATGCAAATCGTCAGTTAAAACCGGGTATGTTCGCGGAGGTAAAAATTTTACTTCAGGAAAAACTGAACACACTTTTGATCTCAAAAAGTGATGTAGACACGAAAACCAGCCAGATTTCAACCGGGGATGGATTGCGGGACAGTAAAGTCATCACAAACTATTCTGTGTATGTAATCCAGGACAGTTTGGCTCGTTTCCGGCCCATCAAAGTTGGCATCGAATCCGATCAGGTTTATGAAGTGCTTTCAGGTTTGATGGAAGGTGACCGAGTCGTTTCTGTGGGTCGTACCATTTTGAGTGATTCGACACAGGTCAGTATCAAGAATTAAAGGGTTCTCCATATGAAATTATCAAAATTAAGTATAAATCGCGGAGTCACCTTCGGCATGATTTACCTCATTGCCGTTGGATTTGGTATCTTCGGATTGATTCAATTACGACTGGATCTATACCCCGACATCCAGTTTCCACTTATCGGTATCGTCACGCAGTACGAAGGTGTGGGGCCGGAAGATATTGAAACGCTCGTCACCCGACCCATCGAAGAAACCGTTGTTTCGGTCGAGGGTGTCAAACGCGTTACCTCCCAATCACTCAGCGGTTCATCCATCATTTTTGTTGAGTTCAACTGGGGGACAGATATGGATGTGTCGGAGCAAAATGTCCGGAAACAGATTGACTTAATCCGTGATTTTTTCCCGGATCAGGTGAGTCAGCCCCTGACATTCGCGTTTAATCCGTCCATGCAACCTATTGTGTTTATGTCGGTTACCTCCGATCAACTGGGCGAATCAGAATTGCGCAAATTATTACTGGAGCAGGCTGAACCGCGTCTGGAACGCCTCCCGGGAGTCGCGTCAATCACGACCGTGGGTGGGCTGGAGAGAGAAATTCAGGTTTCCCTGAATCCATACGAACTGGCGGCTAACGGGATGACGATTGATCAAATCCAGAGCGCGTTGGCATTTAGTAATCTGGAAGTTCCGGGTGGCATGCTGGAGGAGGGTGCAAAGGAGTTTGCGGTTAAAACCAACGCCACATTCACCTCGATTGATCAGATCCGAAATACGGTTGTAGGCTATACCAAAACGGGTGTACCGATTTATCTGAAGAATGTCGGGACTGTGACGGACGGGTTCAAAGAGATCACGCAGGTGATCCGTACCAATCAACAAAATGCCCTGATGATGATGGCTTACAAACAGACGGACGCCAATACTGTCCAGGCGACGGATGCGGTCCTGAATGCCCTTCCGGCAATGGAAAAACGACTGGGTAACGGCATTCATTTCAACATTTTGTTTGATCAATCCACCTTTATCAATCAATCCATTTCCAACTTGTCCAGCACAGCCATTCAGGCTTTTCTACTCTCAGGATTGGTGCTTTTATTCTTCCTGAGACACATCCGCAGTGCATTGATCGTATCGGTATCCATTCCAATTTCCATCGTGGTGACATTCTTCATCATGTCCCGAATGGGCATCACGCTCAATATCATCTCCATGGCGGGGCTGGCGTTGTCCATCGGTATGCTCGTGGACAATTCGATCGTGGTGTTGGAAAATATTTTCCGACGACAACAGGAGGGTGAGCGCATCCGGGCTGCCTCAGAAAATGGCGCTACCGAAGTTGGCATGGCCATCACGGCCTCCACCCTGACAACCCTCGCTGTGTTCGTTCCAATTTTGTTCGTCCCGGGTATTGCAGGCCAACTCTTTAAGGATATGGCACTCACCATCGTGGTTTCCCTGGTGACATCCCTGGCGGTCGCCCTGACACTCATTCCCCTAATGGCGAGCCGCCTTCTGTCCCGGAAACAACAAGAGCATAAGTGGAAATTCGCAACAAGGCTGGACGCTTCGATCGGAAAATTCCTGACGCGTATGGAGAATTTATATGAGAAAATTCTGCTGTTTTCTCTGCGGCGTCCCAAAACCATTATCCTGACTGTTCTGGCTATTTTTGTTTTCTCAATGGCGATGGGAAGCCGATTGGGAGGTGAATTTATTCCGGAAGCTGACAACGGTATGATTCAAATGGAATTAGAGACAGAAATTGGAACTTCGCTGCCTCGCACGAACGAGATTTTTGCCCTGGCCGAGAAAATCGTAGCTGAAGAGGTTCCCGAAGCAGAAACCGAATATGTCAGTTTTGGCACTGCCAGCGGTTTTGGCGTCATTTTCGGGAGCAACGCTTCCCACAAAGGGTCAATGATGATTCGCCTAAAAGACAAGGCGTTGCGTGACCGGACTCAGTTTGAAATTCAGGATGTTTTTCGCGAACGATTCTCTGAAATCCCTGGCATCAAAATGAATTTCCAGCAGGGCGGTCCCTCCATGGGTGCCGAGGGTGCGATTGCCGTGAAAATTTTTGGGCACGATATTGATGAAGCCAAATTTCTGGCGCATCAGGTAGAGGATATTATGAAGCAGATTCCGGGGTTGGTAGACATCAAACTCTCCTTCTCATTACCCCAACCTGAGTACCAGATTCACATTGATCGTAACCGTGCGGCTGTTTTGGGTCTGAATGTCTCCTCCGTAGCCCGAACAGTTTCCACCGCCATTAAAGGCAATATCGCTACCCGTTTTCGTGAAGGGGGTGATGAGTACAATGTGACGGTGCGCTACGCACGTCCCTACCGGACGAGCGAGGTTGATTTAAGTAAAATCTATATCGCGACACCCACCGGGGCTCAGATACCCTTAAGCAATGTTGCCAGCATTGAACCGGCAGACGGACCGGTTAAAATTGATCGTGAAGACCAAAGTCGTCTGGTGACCGTTGGTGCGAACAATTCCGGGCGGGATTTACGATCCATCACCACAGAACTGAATGCAAGACTGGAAACCTTGCCATTGCCTCCGGATTTCAGAATTGAGATGGGCGGTACAGCCAAAGATCTGCAAGAATCTTTCATGTATCTGGGATTGGCAATTCTCACTGCGATTATCCTCGTCTATATGGTGATGGCGGCGCAATTTGAATCCTTCCTGGACCCGTTCATCATTTTGTTCACGGTGCCACTGGCATTGATCGGTGTGGTGTGGGCCTTGTTGTTAACCGGCACCAACATGGGTATTACGGTGATGATCGGAGCGATGTTATTGGTTGGGGTGGTGGTCAATAACGCCATTGTTTTGATCGACTTCGTCAATCAGATCATCGGACGTGAAGATATTTCTCTGCATGACGCCATTGTCAAAGGTGGCCGATTGAGACTTCGCCCCATTTTAATGACTGCCCTCACCACCATTTTGTCACTTTTCCCCCTCTCGTTAGGATGGGGCTCAGGCGCGGAAATTTGGGCGCCAATGGCCAGAGCGGTTATCGGTGGCTTAACCGTTTCGACATTTTTGACCCTGGTGATCATTCCTACGATCTATTTGGTTATGACCCGTAAACGGTTTGGCAAAAAGAGGGAGCGACTCCAGGTCCAAATGGTGGCCCTGAGTCTGGAACAATCAAAGAAATAAGATGATCATCCCGAGTGTGGTAACACTCAAAGAAAGCACGCCTGATTGAAATGTAAAGAGGCAGTCTGTTCAATCGACTGCCTCTTTCTTTTTGTTCAGTAAAAATATTTTACTAGTTCGTGAAATACCAAACGACGGTCAGATAACGAAAACGATCTTCCTGGGGTAAATTCGACATTACCGTATAGCTGGTTTGCCAGTCTGAACCCAAAGACTGTTGCCAAACTGAGTCTTGCAGGACATTTCGATCGGTGAAGGCAATGGTCACGTCACGAATACGGGCTTGAATGCTGTAATTGACTCTGTGTATCGGATTGGAATGGCTCACGAATGGCGGCTCAAGATCAAAGGTCACCGGATTGAACACCGCACTTCGCACATTGAAATGCGAACTACCCCAAACATTAAGCGATACCAGCATTGCATTGTTGAACATTGCTACATGTTGTTCGAAACGCCAGGTCAATCGTTCATCATCAAACGTATAATAGTCGTTCGTACCTTTGGTCAGTTTTTCATAACCGAGACTGAGACGAGTTTGCGATCTCAAGTCCAAGGATGCAATCACGGCCCGACCGGCGGTAGTTCCGCCAGTTCCACCAAGGGTATCTCCGGGAATCGGCAAGCCACTCAATCCCTGCCAGGCACTCGCTTCCACGGCAAAGGTCGAATCACGGATGCCAATTTTTGTCTGTCCGACGGATGTTGCAGAAAGTTTGTGCCGGGCCAGATCGTACTGTAGCAGTGGTGTCAAACTCACCCCAATATAAGTTTTTTTGAAATTGAATTGGGCATCGCCATTCGGCAGGACGATCCTGTCCATCGTTTTCACGCCAAATTCGATCGTCGAATAATCTCCGAGCCTGGAAAAGGATGCCTGCGTCAGTGGGACCTTAAATTGCCATTCCCCCAGCGTTTGCCGCCAATATCCGGCACTGGTAGAAACCGTCACACGAGGTGACAAGTGATAATCCCAACTACCCAACGCCAGGGTATTCCATTGATTACGGAGCGAGTCCGCCCAAAGCCATTCACCCCCCTGCTGCCAAAATACCAATCGGTATTGATTCTTACCGCGAGAAAAGCTCGATTCGACGGAACCGGTATACCGATCCCATTGAAGATTGGCATCGGCATCCAGGCTTGTCGTCAATAAAATCGGATCTACAATAAGTGTGTACAGTGGGGTGCGCAGGCGATTGTAGCCCGCCCTGACCCGGGTAGAAAGATTTTTTGTTTCAGTAAAATATTCAATTTGGTGATCCTGCTGGTCGAAATCAGTCACATCAATATACCGCACATGACTGCGCGTCTCACTGACGAAACCGAGATAGCTGCTTTTGCTCAGAGCGTGCTCGTAAGTAAATGCAAAATCTTTGAATTCTGAATCACCCTGTTTGTAATTGATCATCACATGTGACGCGGCTGTATCAAATTCCGTGATAACCGTAGGACCAAAATTGGTGTGACGTGTGTTATGGTTTGAACCAATCCACCATGGCGAGAGCAGGCGGTCAGGTTGACCGCTTATTAAATTTAATCGCGTCAAATCAGAATATTCATGTAGCTGGACACCCGGATACCCGAGCGGACGGGCGTAATTCAGATAGGCAGTTGGACCGATGGATATACCAAAATCAGGGCTCGGTTGATGATCGTCCCAAGGCAGGATGGTTTGTCCAAAAATCTGGAAAGACACGAGTAATAATGCGTATCGGAGCTGCGTACGGTTCAAGTAAAGCATGTTTAAGTAACCAGACCGTGAATCATCAATTGACGCCGACTGGCAGACATTAAAGCTGGAAGAATGGTGGAAAATACGACAAAGTTGACGGCGATATGAATGATGAAGAATCCCAACCCCAGCACGGTTGCCGTGAGCAGTGGCCATCCGCCCAGGCCGGCGGTAAGCGGGAAACTTAGAGCAGTCAAAAAATCGTAAATCAAAGCCAGCGTGCTACCCAGCACCCCGAACCAGATGCGGGAAATGACGAATGGCCGATCCATTGTCAATCTTTGCCCAACCACACCGCCGATAAATCCGGTGAGGCTGATTGCAATAATTTGAAAACCATACAGGATGGGGAACGCCAATCCCGAACCGATTGGATTCATAGCAGAAAACAGTGCTTCACCGAGTCCGGCAACCCACCATCCCCATTTTGGACCAAGTAAAAATCCGATTAAAAAGGCGGTGGCAGTAACCAGTTCAAGATTGGGAATAAAGACGAGCGTCATCCCCACAGCAAGGAGCAAAGCCATGAGCATCGCTGCGAGAGCGGCTCGGCGGTACTCAAGCAGGGAAAGCGTCATCATCATCATCAATATTCAGGGGACCTTTGAGGAGATTGAGCTTGAAGTAGTTGTAGCGATTGGTGAAAGCACCCGGTTCATGATCCTGTTCAATGGCGGCACTCAGCATGTTGACACGGGCATCCATTTCATCAATCATGTGGAGCAGCATGGCCTCGAGAAATTTCGGACGTTTTGGCGATTGCCACTCGTATTTTCCCTGATGTGAGAGAATGATGTGTTCAACTTTCAGTCTCAGTTCAGCGGGGAAATGGTCAATTTTCAGCATCATTTCCCGGGCCATATCACGCCCCAGCACCAAGTGCCCAATCAAAATGCCTTCATCGGTATAACCCGGCTCATTCACGGGTTTTAGCTCGACGAGCTTGCCCAGGTCATGCAGCAACACGCCGGTGATGAGCAAATCGCGATCAGCAGAATAATGTGCCGCGATTTTCTCCGCAACCCGGGCCATGGAATAAATATGTTCTAAAAAACCACCATAAACCGCATGGTGTAATGTCATGGAAGCGGGATGAGTCTTTATTTTCGTCTCATGAGTCTGGTAAAGATTTTCCACCAGTTTCCGGAGAAATTCATTTTCCATGCTCTGAATAATCTCGACGATCCCGGACCACATTTCTTCAATATCATAGGCGGTGGCAGGCAGTAAATCAGTGGGATCAAAACCATATTCAGTGTGCTTTTCGGGTGTCGCCAATCCCAATTTTTCCAATTCCAACTGGAGTCGTCCACGATACTCACTAACAACACCTTGGACCACTACGGCGTCGCCCACACTGCATGAGATTTTAAAGGCAGCAGCATCATGCCAAATCTTCGCGTCCACCATTCCCGTTTTATCCTGTACTACCAATTCACGATAGGGCTGTCCGGTGCGGGTGATGCGCTGGTGGATTTCTTTTATACGATAAAATCCCTGGATTCGCTTATCCGGTTCAAAGTCAGCTATTCGCGTTAGTTTGGGTGGCATAGACGCGCCTAATGTAGAATGATTATTCTCAAAATTAAAGAACTGGATGATAAAAATTTAAATTTGTACGGAATGAGGCAAAACGACAATAGATCAGTTTTTGGTTTGCACCAAATGACGCTT